>CAZUUI010000015.1:0-16337 GCA_964622955.1 uncultured Chitinophagaceae bacterium
GTCTTTAGAATTTTGACTTACTGTTCCACAATAGATATTGTGCAATGCGTAAGGACCAGTGTCTCCAAATCTGCACATACACAAAGTATCTTTAGTCCTTTTTCCTTGAGTTGGACCTTCTTTGTCTATGCCATTTTGAAGCCACCAATTATACCATTCTTCGTAAGTTAGTAAAAAGTCAATTCCTCGCTTTTTTGCGTGGGCTTTGTGTGCATTGTAGCGTGTTATAGATATTGGCTGTTTCATATCAGCATTATACAACACAAATTAGAGTTTAGTCAACAGGACGCCAATTAGACCAATTATTGAACAAACCACTGTGCCAGCACTGGTAATGACTACTGTTGATATACTTGAACTAGACTTTTTGATGCTTTCGCTTAAACTGTCTACTTTGGCTTCAACAGTGCCTAGGCGTTTTTCCAACAGTAGATATCTTTGAGCGCAAAGATCCACATGGAGGTCAAGATTGGTGCGTTCTGCTTCTACTGTATGGATGTCATTCATTTTATAGGAATCCTAGGCTACTTAGACTCAATGTGCGCCAGTCAGTGCCATCATAGATGCACAATGCTGGAGCAGTTGAATCTCCGTCAGTGGCAAATGCAATATCGCCAGCCACTGGGCTTGCTAGTGCTAGAATATCCGCACTAGTCATTTGTTGCATACGCAGAACGTCTCTAATGTTTACAATGCCATCAACTGGGTTGATAACTTGCACGCCACTGTCTAAGGTGATTTGGCTTGGAACTGCACTTGCTGGAATTTTTCCTGTGCCAGTTAAAACGCAGACACCATTAGCATCGCCTGCTTCTTCAATGATGGTGTTTAACTTTTGAACAGCATCAAGTAAGTCAGCACGAGCATTGGCTGGACTGTCGCTGCCGCTGTCTAAATTTGTGGTATTAACTGGTGTTGTTGGAAATGTCATTTTTTGTCTCTCCGAATATTTATTGTATCTTAAAAAAACCCTTATCTAACACGAAGGTTTCTACCATCCATATACATTTCTGGAAGGTATTCTATTAGTATGTCCACAACAGCATCTCTGGGTTGATTATCTAGACTGTATAGGGCAAAACTTATGCTGTCAGCGGTTTTATTTGTTACATGAGGTATTACCAAAGAACTAGTAGGTGCGTCAGTGACATAGACATCTAGTTGAAATGGTGTTACTTCTTGTGGTGTAATCTGCACATTGGTAATTGTGCCAACACGTCTGTTAAAGGGCACAACATAACCTTGTGTTGATCCGTCATTGATGTCTGCTGTGTTAAGATTGTCAATGGCAAACTTGTTTTTGCCTTCTATAACGCGGACTTCAATGCCCGAGATTTCTTGTGCATCTACCAAGCGTTCAACTCTAACACCAATTTGATAAAAGCGTGTGTTGAATGCGGCAATGCCCGAACTGCCTTCTAGGATTACAGTTTCTGTTTCTTCACCACCAAACACACCGGTGTCACTGGTGTAGACGTAGTAGTCAACAATGCCATTAGCCTCAGTGGTAATACTTAGACAAAACTGTTTGACTTCATAGAGGTCCACAGGATCCAGCAACCAATACATATAGTCATCAGTGGCAGTAGGCCAAGCAGTCCATGAATCCCATGTTGTCAAGGCACTCCAAGTGCCAGTGTCTGGTGCTACAACCTTTTGGTTTTCAAAATCTAATACGCCGTTTGCAGTTATCATATAATTGCTGATCCTCTATTTGGTGTTGGGGCTGTGTATGTAGCACTTGCTGAATTTGTGGTTAGCAAATTAGCATTGGCTATGCTTGCACGGCTTCCATTGTTTGTGTCAGGTGTAATGTTACGCTGATAACCAGCATTAAAGCCATCATAGGTCACTAATGGCACTGTCTGTGGCAATTCTGTTGTAGATAGTGCAGTGCCAGCAATAACTGGTAAACGAACGCACTTTGCACTGGTGCCACCGCTTGTGGACACAACAATCACATAGTCCCAACCAGTTGCTGGTGTTGTAGAACTACCTTGACTACCAGTAAGTGTTCTTAGAATCTTCTTGTTAGTAACAGCGGCCCATTGTCCCAGTGAATTTAACAAATTTGCCCTAGCAGTTGCACTGGCAGTTGGAACCTCATAGGCCACGTTGAATTCTTCGTGAGCAACGGGTCCACGGAGATTTACCAATACATTGCCACTGCCTAGTGTAGTAGCATTTGTGCCAGGAACAACATCAATGTATTCCCAACGTCCATAGCCATAGTATAAAGCCGCATTGTTAGCAATAGTGCCATAGTTGCTGCCAGTGTTGGCTCTGCGATAGATACGCACACCAGTTAGGCCAACGACGTGACTGACATTGTATTCAAGTTCGAAGTAAACATTGTTTGGTGTGTTGTTTGTAGTTCCGCTCTTGAAAACTTTACGCCATAAGTGAACTACGGCTGTAGGATCACTGGTTGGGAATGGAGTTGTCTGCAATTCACTGACTGTGCTGGTGTCAATAGTCTGCATACGCATTCTTGAAGTCCAGTCACCGCTACTTGGATAATCTAATGCGCTTTGACGATTGTGTATGCGTCCTTGTTGCAAGATACTACGGAATGCTTCTGTTTTTGCACCACTGTATTTGACCACCGGTGTTAGAATAAACTGATATTCAGTGTCATAACTTATTGGGTGGCGTATTTGCCAAATTCCCGCTGTAGGTTGGTTGACTGGAAAGTAGTCAACACTTTCAAATGCTGGACCTTCTCCACCACCTAAAGGAACGGTTCTTGTTCTTACACGCACACCATACCAATTACTGCGGTTAGAAACATCTGGAGGATTAATCTCCCAAACAATAAAGTTGCCAGTTAGACTGTTGCCAGTTGTTTTAACACTGATTTCAATTTCTCTTGTGTCCGCAACACTGCCAGGTGCTTCTGGTGTTGGTGTGTAGGCAGTAGATGCTTCATTTAAGGCTAACACTGGACTTCCGCTGCCAATGCCAAAGCCAAACACAACACTATCAGTAGTGTTTTCAATGTCAGCATTCATAAAGCGAATTTGACGCAGACCTTCGCTGTCATCTGTGTAGACAAATCTGAACACGAAGTCATAGTTGTCAGTGCTGTCATCTGGATTAGGGTATGTGCTTAATCCTAGATCCAATGCTGGTGTAAATTGATAGGTGTTACCAGGAAAGTAACTGCTGTCAAAGTATTCAGTGTGTGTTTTGAAACCTGTTGCACTAGACAACTTGTAGTAAATCTTAACACCCTTGATTTGATCCGTAAATGCTGAGGCATTGATGTCTTGACTAACAGTAATAATCAGTCCTCTGTCTGTGGTTGGCACACCAGGACTTGCATACGTTGGCTTTGCTTGAATAAAATCAAACAATGTATCTTTTTGTGTTGGATTAGGTGTAGTGCTTGGAGGTGCCCAACCACCTTGAACAATTTCTTCAAAGTCAGTTGGATTTTCTGTGCTGACTGCACCGCTAACATTTAGTGCAAACTTTGTAATCACAGTAGAACTATTGCCATTTGAGTATTTGACTCTAGCAATTACTTGATATGGTGTGCTTCCTTTAATTAAGTTCGGAATGTTAAAACGCACTAACTTGCCACTACCAGGAATGTCTACACTGGTAATCAGTCTATAGGTTGTTTCAGTAGAAATGTTGCGCTTATACCAAAAGTCAACACCACTATAACTTGGGCTATCTGGTTGTAGAAATTCAATAGTAGCAGTTACTAGGTTGCCATTGGCCACATAGGTAGACTTGTCTACTTGAATGTAGTGATTGAACACTTCTACTGGCTTTGGCGGAGTAACTGGAGGTGTTGTAATTGGGTTTTGATTTTGTGTGCCGTTTTGATCACCAACACCACCACCAGTAGGACCAGTTGGGTCCGTGCTGCCTGGAGGATTCAATGGGCTAGTGATAGCACCACCAGTGTAAGCACTGCTTGGTGGATATAGACTGAGGTCAATGTTAGAGTATGGATAAATGATTGCTTCATATTTTGGAATATATGGAGGAACGATAATATCACGCTCACCGGCACGAACATGAGGATAGATGTAGTCCGGATTGCTGACACAACCTAAATCAAAACTGTAGTCATCATTGGCTCGAATACTGACAACACGCCAAGGCACTGCTGTTTCACCAGTAACAAATGTCAATGTGTTACCACTGACTTGAATGTTGTCGCCAGGTTCTAGTTCTAAGGCTTGACTGGTAACTTTTAGGTTAAGTGTTTCTTGTGTTCTGCTCTTGTAGAACAATAAACGTGCCATGTCATAGGCCATAGCATAGTTTGTAATTGTTGGCAATGTGATAGAGCCTTTGTTTATGCGTCCACCATCAAGAACTTGAAACTCTAATCTTTCTGCTTCTGTGGTTGGAAATACTGCTGTATTAGTTGCCCACTTGTTGTTTGGATCAACATAGGTAACTTCGTATTCAGTGTAAACACTGTCACGTGGCACACCACCCCAAGCAATATCACCAACAATGTTGTCAGGTGTAAATGTTGCAACAACTGTTGCTGAACCACTTAGAATGTCGCTGTCATTGCCAGCATCTTCTACTTTGAGTTTGTATTCACCTTGAACATATGGCAAGTAACTGCGGCAACCTTGCAACAGTGTTTTGACATTATTCATAAGTGTTTGGTTTGTGTCTAAAACAACATTAGTTATTAAGATAGGACCCTTAACACCATTAACATAGGTAACTTCTTGATTGTATTTGTCACGGGCTGTTTGAAAACTTAGCCAGTTGATTTCGTCATTGCTGAGACCTTTACCGTAAAATGGATTACGCAAATAGTCCAAAATAATTTCTGCTGGGTTAGTTGAATAACGCTCACGACCAGCATTGACATCAGTGATGTAGTCACGACTTTGTGCAGTTGCATCAATTGGCAGAACTCTGCGTCCCAACAAGTTTGCCTTAATCATTGGGATGTTGCCAGTGAATGGATTGTTGTCTGCTTCTTCTTGTGTGGTAATCTGTTTCCACTCATAGCGAACAAACAATGTGGCCAAACCATTGTAGGCATCTGTTGTTCTCCAACCAGGTGCTTCTATGAAAAATGCGTTTGCGCCTACTGGACTTGCACTGGCATTTGTGCCAAAGTTCTTACCATACCAAAACTGCATCTTAACGCGGTCTTTGTATTTGCCAGTGCTAATGCTGACTTGTTCGCCTCTGTTTAGTGCGCCAATAAGTTCAGGTGTTGTAACATCAAAGTCATCAATTAATAGACTGTGTAGTCCTTCTACTGGTCCTTCACTTAGCACATAAGCAACCCATAGGTATTTGTTTTTGTCACTGCCAGTTGTGGCAAATGTTATGACGCCACCTACTTGTCTAAAACCATAAACAACGGGTATGGCTTCAGTGCCACCACCACGCTTGGTAATGACAACACCTTCTTCACGCTGTGCTGAGTTACCAATGTCTCCTGGCATGCCTAGAGCACCAAGGAATGGTTTTGTAACGAACTCAAGAACCTTGTTAATTATTTTTTCGCCAGCCTTGGTTGCACCTAGACCAGCACCAATTGCCGCACCTACTGGTCCGCCAATAAAGAAGCCAACAACGCCACCTAAAATTGCACCAAACAAGCCCATGTTTATTCCTTAATCCAAATATTCTTCTTAACAAAATCTAGTTGATCAAAGACACGGTCATAGTTGACTACAATGTCTCCACCAACTACTTTGTTGCATTCATATTGCTTTGCCCACTGTGTAAATTCATCTAAGAGTTGGCTGTGTAGGCCTTGATCTCTATGGCTAGGTAACACATAGAAAAAGTTAATCATTGCAAAACGTTCACCAGTCCAGTTATCTTCTGCTATGCAGCCACCAATAACACCAACTGGGCGTGTGCCTTGATAAGCATTTAACCAACAATGAGTTGTTTGCACCATGTGACGCTTGACAGTTTTTAACAGACTGTTTTCGTCATAGGTGACTTCTTGCTCGTCTATTTGATAGTCAAGCACTTTTAATGTTGCTTCTAATTCACTGGGATGTGGACGGCGAATTATCATTATAAGCGTCCCCATTTGTATTCTGTATTTGCCACTATGCCTGCCTTTTCTAAACTTGTATCATACTTAACACCTTGATACAACCAGTTACTTTCATTATTGGTCTTGCGTCCGGCAGTTCTTTCAAAGTCTGCAAAAATACTAGAGCAGTCAATTTGAATAGTGGCTGTTCTTGCACCGTCAATGGCTTGGAAGTTATAAATCTGTCCATCAAAGACCATTAAGGGTGTGTCTAACAATTGGCCAGTGGTCTTTGAAAGAAATGCTTTCCATACAACCACTCTGCGTCCTTGAATATAATTGTTCAATAGACTTAATTTTGCATCATTGTCTAGTGCTGAAATTACAATAGTAAACTTGCCTACTTTGACATCAATGTTTTCTTCTACACCACTAAACCCTAGAAATTCACCTTGACTCTTGTAGGTAATGGTGCCCGAAGTTGGTGCAGTTGATGAGTCCCACTCAATGTCATAACCGCCATTGCAGTAATACAAAGGATCTACAGCAAGATGTAGTTCAACTAAATCTACTGAAAAGAAACTGTCACTGTAATAGGCGTTTCTAGCATTAGGATGTGTTACTGAGTAATTCTTCATTACCAAACTTCCCTAAATGAAACTTCAATGTTGGTCATACCACCGATGCCTACACTCCACTCGTCTACATCTTGATCTAAGATAACTGTGAATGGCACTGCATTGATAGTAAGTGTTTCATCTACTACAACATTGGCAACAAGTTTACCACTGAAGTAAATTGTTGCTTCACCACTGCCATCACTGGTAACTGTGTCAGTGGCCATATAGACTTTAGTATGGTTAGCAAACTTAAAATAATCACCAGCCTTGATGATTTCTTTGTTAGCACCTAGACCTTTAAGTGCAACACTGAATGCGCCTTTGCTTGCGGCAGTTTTTACTTTGGCATTGCCTACTGCTTGTGCGTAGTCCGCAGCCTTGTTGTAACTGATCTTAGGTAATACAATTTGAAAACTCTCTACTTGTCCGTATTGTTTGGCAATAAAGGCTGTAATAGGTGCAACTTGACTAGGAGTCAACATTGAATACTTGCCAGCAAATGTGTAATAACTTACACCAAAGCCAGCACGGCGTTTGCGACCATTGACTGTTTCTGTGGTCTGCGTTGGCGTGTTAATCTTAAAATCAACACTGGTAAATTCTGGTGTGCTTGGGTATGTTCCACTCATTGTATTATCCTCTTCTTCCTGATTCTAACATAGCATCACTGATTACACTGCGAATCAATCCTCTGCGGCTTAACAACAAGTCATCAAATCCACTGGTATCATTGGCCATGATATTAAAGGTAACATTAACTGGAGCACTGCCTCCTAGGTCACCATTTCTAGTTATACTGCCAGTGGTAGTTGGTGTAAACAATTCTGGACCATTCTCACCAACCATGTAAGTCTTGCCACCCATAACTGGACCACCTAGTTGACGTCCACTATATGTTTGTGCTCTAATTTGTGCAACTTGTGCCATACCCATGGCCAATGCCGCACCAGCAAATGCTAAACTGAATGGGAATGGATAGGTGGCTAATGCTTTGGTAACAGCCATGTAGGTGTTCATAATAGCATTGGCCACATTGAATGCCTTAGCGGCTTCAAATGCTTTCTTGTTTTGTGATCCCAATGCTGAGAACATTTGTCCAGCAGCCTCAATGGTTAATTGTGCCTTTTGCTGTTCAGTCTTCATTGAGAACTCAGCATACTTGCGTGCTTCGTCAGCAGTTTTGCCTAAGCGCATTTGTTCAGCAACAATGGCAGTTTCTCTTTGACGCTTTTCTGTTTCAACTTGACTAATGTAAAGTTGATTCTGTTGGTCAGCGTAGTTGCGCTTTAACTGCAACAACTGTCGTTGGTATTCTTCTTCTGTGATTAACTTAGCATCCAAGTGTGCCTTGAGTGCTTCCATGTCCATGGTGTATTCAGTTGTCAACGCTTGTTGTGGTGCTAGACGCTGTTGAACATTAACGCCACGCTGAACTGCTTCTAACTTGGTCATTTCACCCAACAACTGTCTGCGGGCTTGTTCAATGGCCAATGTTTCTTTGTTTTGTCTTGTTAGTTCAGCAGCCTTACGAACTTGCTGTTCTTCTTCACGAGTAAGTTCACGCTTGAGTTCAAGTCTGCGCTGATCAATCATTTCTTGTTCAGTGCGAAGGTTAAGATCCATGATGGTCAAACGCTGTGCTTCCATTTGAAGTTGCGTGTTTGTTCTGACCATGTCCTCCATGACCTTGGCATTTAACTTGCGTTGTTCTGTTTCGCGAATAATGCCTTCAAGAGTCTTTAATTGACCTGCACTGGCTTGTCCTTCAAGTTGCTTCTTGATGGTCAATAATTGATTTTGAATTTGATATTCGTTACTGCTTAAACCACTGATGGCTAATTGTGCATTAAGGTCTTTGAGTATCTCTTTGTATTTGTTGCCTACACCACTGAGTTGACCTGCTTGTTTGCCAGTTTGCTCTGTGGCTCGTTTGGTAGCCTCATTTAGTTTATCTTGACCTTCAGTGGCTGTTTTTGTAGCATCTTCTGCTTTCTTGCCAAACTCTTCTACTGACTTAGAATATGCCGCAAATGGATTTTCTCCACTGACTGCCGCACTAATTGCCGCACCTAGTCCTACTAGTCTTTTAATTAGACCAGCCATTGCGGCTTCTGCCGCATCAATCACTGGCTTAAGAATTGGACCTAATACATCAGCAAAGTATAGTGCTGCCGCTGATGCCGCGGCAAATATAGTAACTACAGGAGCAAAATACAATGCTAGGCCAGCAAGTGCAACGCCAATAAGTTTAATTACTGGAATTAAGTTTTCACCGTTGCTGGCAATTTTGTTAGCAACATTAGCAAATGTTTCTCCGAAGCCAGATGCGTTGTCAATGGCTAATACAGTAGTAGCAAAAGCATTTTGTATCCTTTGCATACTCTGACCAATGGTCTGACTGGTTTTGCCACTCATCTTATCTAAGTCACCCATGCTACGGATTAGAGCATCAGTGAAGTCCTTGGCACCAATTAAGCCTTTTTCTTTTAACTTAATAAGTTCAGCAGTGGTTACACCCATATTCTTGGCAACAAGATCCATGACTGGCCCGCCCAAGTTTTCCATAATAGTTGTAAATTCATCACCGTTGACTACACCTTTAGCCAGTATCTGACCAAATTGATACATGACGCTTGCTGAACCTTGAGCACTTGCACCGCTGACCTTTAAGGCTGTGGCCATAGCATTTGTTACAGTAGTAACTTGTGCTTGACTGTAACCCATCTTGTCAGCATTTTTAGCCACTGATGCATATAAATCACCAGTAGCACTAATGCTTTGTCCAGTCTTGTCAGCAATGGCTCTAATGTTAGACATTGCCATGTTAAAGTCTTCTTGACTCTTACTGGCAACACGCAGTTTGTTCTGCATATTTTGTAAGTCATCAATAAATGACAAAAGTGGACCACCAGCCAAGGCAGCAAGAACACCGCCTAGTGCTTGTTGCATACTGCCAAGACTACGATTGGCTTTATTGACTGCACCCTCAATGGAAGATAGCCTATCAGTTAGGCCCTTAATAGCAGCCTGCGCTTGTGCTGTATCCGCCGTTATTCTAATTTGACTATCTGCCACCTTTGCTCCTTTGCATCATCTTTTTATGCTCTTCGTATTCCATTTTATAAAATGCCACCCAGCCCGCAAATTCTGCTGTAGACATTTCTAAAATTTCTTCAACTGTGCGACCCAGATCTTTTGCCAGCCTATAAGCAAACATTAGATCAGGATCGCTTTTTAGTTTTTTTCTACTTCTGCCTGGTCACTGAACTGCATATTAGCGAGGTTCATCTCACCAACAACACGGATGATTACATTAGGATCAACTTCATTCATGAACACAACTTTGTCCATGGGTCCAAACATTTTTGTGCCATCAGCATTGCGTGCCTTAACAATTAGTGTTTCTACTAAGGCTTCAACTGTTTTACCTTGCTGTGCAAGTTCAATTAGTTTGGCCTCTTCTTTTAATGTGTTTGATTCCTTGAAGTAAATGTCTGTTTCCCATTCTGGAACATGGACTTTCTTCATCTCTCCGCCAATCTTAGTGCGGAAGTGTGCTGTTGCTTTTTCTAATACCTTTGACATTTAATTTTTCCTCTTGATTTCTGTTAAACTTGGTCCAACGATACCTCGTGGTGCTTGTTTTGATCCACGCATACCACGAGGTGTCATATGACGCCCTTTATCCAAGATAGGCACATAAGGCACTTTGTTTTCAATGACAAAATTATCCTTGCCTACCTTTTTGCTCCAACCTTTTCTAGCACGACCCGTATCTACTGGTGTTCTTCGCTCAACAGTATTATACAAGTCATCGGCTAGACGCTTCACGGCGCTCCCGAGTTCTTTGTCTACTTGATTAATCATAGCAGACAAACCAACCAATTGGACTTTAAAAGTCATTATGCCCAGCCTAGTGAACCTGTGCCTTGGAATGAAATACTTGCTTCAATCATTCCATCAAAACTACCGTTAACTGTGTAACCAGTAACAATAACTTCACCACTCCACTTGCTGCCAGTGCCTTCTGGGTAGATCTCTAGTGTAACAACTTTGTTAGTTGCACCAACACTACCAGCAGTAGGATTTGCATCAACTGTGGTAAAGTGTGTAGGATCCCAGTAAACATCAGCAGTGCCACTGAATGTGCTAATGCCTTTGACATACTGACGAGTAGAATTACCCATTACAGTCTTTTCGATTGTGTCAGCAGTGGTCTCAATTGAGTAACTGCGAACTTCTGCTACTGTTTGACTTGCGCCAGCGTCGTCATCTAATTTAACAACACCAGCATTACCTGTATAAACCGCCATGTTCGTCTCCTATTAACCGTTAGTTGCGTATGTTAGAGCACCAGTTCCTTGGAAACTGATACTTGCTTCAATCATACCATCAAAACTACCATTGATTGTGTAACCAGTGATAATAATGTTGCCTGACATGATCTTGTCAGTGCCTACACCAACATCGCCTTCTGGGTAAACTGCAAGAGTTGCACCACTGTCACCAACTGCGGCAAAGATTTCACCGTCAATGTTGTTTGTGCCAGTAAAGTGATCTGGATCCCAGTAAACATCTGCTGTGCCACTGAAAGAACTTAGTCCTTTAACATATTGGCGAGTAGAATCACCCATTACTGTTTGTTCGATTGTATCAGCGGTCATCTCAATTGAGTATGAACGAACTTCCGCTACGGCTGCACCATTAATTTTGATGGCACCCGCATTGCCTACGAATGACGCCATTATAGATCTCCTTTGTTGTCGTCTGTGCCAACCTCTTCTAAGGATGCAACTGCATCAACGGCGGGTTCGGGCTTTACCGTTTTTCTTTTTACTGGACGAAGAACTGCTGTGACTTCTTGTGTTTCTGGTTCCCATCCATATTGACGATAGAAGTCAATTTTGTCTGCTTCTACCATCTGTGTTTTGTTTGTTCCAGGCTTAATGACCTTGACATATTTCTGCATTAGTTGTTACCTCTTGTGTAGTTGTAACGCACTTCTAATCTAATTAAGATCTCTGCCAGTGGAGGCATGCGATCAATAACTTCAATGTTGGTAATTTGACTGTCCATGACACCTTGTGTGCGTAGATCAAAATAACGATCTTTTTCTAGTTGTTCTTCTAAGGCTTCTAGTAATTCATTGCGCTTTAGATCTAAGTCATTGCCACGAACATAGGCACGGACTTCAAAACGAATGTTGCCAGTTCTACGCCCAACACTAGGTGCTCCAAGTGTAACTGTTTCGCGTGTTTCTTCACGCATGGTAACTAGAACTGCTGGAAATTGTGTGATGGCAATTTCAAGAACATTGAATGGCTCCGCAGTGACAAATGCCACCTTAGGTTCTTCAATTTCTTTAATTGCTGTGATTAGATAATCAGCGATTTGCTGTCTTAGACTGTTGCTCATCTGCGTAGCCTCTGTGTATCACGACCTTGAACTTCTGTCTTGTATTCATAGGTGCTGTCGCCATCCGCATCATATTTTACACCTTCACGAATGACAAGATCCATTTCGTGTTCAAAACGACCTTGATAATATTCCATCATTACTTGGAACTTGTCTGGCTCAGCACCAGAAAATTGTGTTAGTTTAGGGCAAATATGATATGCTAGGCTGTGATATACAGTGGCCTGAGTCCATTGACTGTCGTCTAACTTGTCAAAGTCAATGTCTGTGGTAATACCGCGGGCTTTTGCATAGGCCAGCCACCAACGCACTTTAAGGACTCGTTTGACTTCACTTTCGCTTCGTGCGAGTTCAGTGTCCCAATCTAGAACACCATAGTCTTGTATTGTGGGTTCGACTTGCAATAAGTCGTCAAGGGTAGCAAATGCCATGTCAACAGTCCTTCTGTTAGTATTGTGACGCGAGTAAGGTCCTACCTTACTGCTATAGATGTATTTAGTTTAGTCAAGAAAAACCCCCCTAATATTAGTAGTATTAGAGGGGTTGGAGAAAACTAACCAGAACTACTTGATTAGTTTATAACCTTGTGGGTTATTAGACTGGATCAACTAATGAACTGTCAGCAGTGATTTTAACACCGTAACCGTCATAGATCTCACCAACACCGTAGTGCGCACTAGCAACGATGTCGTCACCAACGAAACTAGCACGACGCTGAGTTTCGATGTTGATGTCACCAATCATGGCCAAGCCAAGTGCATCACGGTGGAATACAGCACCAACATAGTCACCAGCAGTGCCAGTGTCAGCGATGTTGCTAGATTCAAATACTGGAACACCGAACAATGTTCCAACATAGCCAACTGCCATTGCTTCGTTTTGGATGATACCAGCATTTGGGTTAGCAAATGTGTTGGTTAAATCCTTCTTCAAGTCATAGGCAACATATGGGTGAACCACACATGCCAATGCATCGCTAGGAACAGCGTTAGCACGAAGACGAGCAACTGCTTGAGCAACTAAAGCGGCGCTCATTGCTGTAGAAGCACCACCAACACCAGTAGAAAAACCACTGAATAGTGCTAGTAAGTCTTGGTCAATCTTCTTGGCAATTGCTTCACCAAATAAACGACCAACATCAGCAACAACATTAGAAGCGGCTGAAGCACGAACTAGATCAGTGATCATAGTGCGGATAGCAACTGTAGAAACAGTCAATGTAACACCATCAGTAGATACTGCTGTGTTAGAAACTTCATCACCTTCTGTTAGAGCGGCTGCGCTCTGAACTGGGTAACGAGGAACGGTAATTGTTTTACCTTGGCTTGCTGGAATAGAATAATTCTTAACAAGACCGCGCATGATACTGCGCTCATTTGCAACGAACATTGCTTCAGCGGTAATCGCTGGTAGCAAATCATTTAGAGTTGTGGTTGTTGAACCTGCCATTTTAATATCTCCTTAGATGTTAGGCAATTCCGCTTGTTTTGCGGTATTCCTGATATAGTTTTCTATGCTCAGGATTCTTCATATCCAACTTCGAGATATCAATCTTGCTGGACTTTACATCCGCAACATTTGAACGGGTGTTCGTAGTTGCTGGAGTTGGAGCCACGAAGTGCGGATTCGAATCTAAGAATTCTCGCACTAGGTCCTCAACTGCTAAAGGTGTGCCGTTATCACGATAACGAACAGTTCCTTTAGTGTCTACAACTTCTACTTCACCTTCACTATTAAGTCTTACATTCTGACTTAACAAACTTTTTACTTGTTCTGCGTTTACTGCGCGAAACTGTGCGGCGGCACTGAGCAAAGGAGTGTTAATCTTGTAATCCCTAATAACTGAATCTCTCTTTTGGATCTCTGCTTCAAATTTAGCAGCCTTTTCTTGTAGAATTTTTTCAAATTCACCACGCTTGAGTTGTGCTTCCTCTTGCTTCTTCTGCCATTCAGTTTTGATTTGGCGGAGTTCATCTGGGTCGCCTAGGTCTTCGTATTGCTTGGCAAACTTCTTCTCAATTTGAGATTTGGTTCTAGCCAAGATTGCGTTGACTTCGTCTTGCGTGAAAGTTTTAGTCTGCTGTGCCTGATTTGCTGTTTCGCCAGCGGGATCAGTTCCCATGTCGTTAACCAATGTATTGTCTGACATTGTGGCATCGCCTCCTATGAGTTTATGTTATATTTATATATCCGTGTAATAAAGACACGAATTGTGGCTATTAATAGCGTTTTTTGCCGCCACCTTTACGCTTTTTGTTTTTTTCTGTTCTGCTTCCTCTTACGGGCAAGTTTCTCATTTCGTTCTTCCTTGGTTAAATGTGTTGGATGCGTAATATCTGTATGTTGTGTCTTAATGTAAGCAACGAGGTTGTGGGCTATGCCCTCTAATCTACGGATGTCTACGCGACTGCGTGGCATTGAATTTTCAATTTTGCCTAATAAACTGTTACAACCCCTATGTAAGACTTTTCTAATCAAACCCGTTTTGTGACAGTGGTCAAGAACAGCGTCGTCCTCAATATCCTCACCGCATAGGGCACATTTTTGACCTTGATGCTGTAATTGCGTTTGTCTGTATTCACGGATTTGACTTTGCTTTAGTTTCACTTTGCCTTTGCTTTCTTCGCTCTAGACTGGCTTGCTTTAATTGCCTGTGCTTGTTTAACCGCTTGCTGTCTTGTTGGATATACCTTACCAGTGGTTCCGTATTGCCAACCTTTTCCACCACGCGGACCCTTGGCTCTGTGTATTGGCATGATTGCTCCTTAGTCTTCTTTGTGGACATAACCCATGTCTGCATACATGACATGCTCTTCTTCAGTTCTTGCATAGAACTTTTCACCAGTTTCTGGATTTACCATAATATGTGGTTCAAAAGGATAAACTGGAGTAATTTGTTCTGGTGGCAAATATTCACCTTTTGTGATGCCTAGAACTGCTTCTGGATCTTCATCTAATGCTTCAACTAATTCATGATCAATTAAGTTTAAAACACGAGCATCTGTGGCAGCACTCTTAGCGGCAACAAGTTTCTGCACTTCAGCCATGTTGTCTTTGATGTTGAATGATCCAGGATATTCAATTTTACCATCCCAAGTTTTACCTTGGTATTCACACCATAACTGCCATAACTGTTCTTCAACTAGTTCTAAGTTGTCTGCTTTTTCACTTAGTTTTGCATTAAGCAATTGAAACTCTTGTTCTTGTGCAACACCACTTAGGCGGCGTGCTTCTGTGCTACGAATTGAGCCAGTGTTGGCCATTTTGTCAATGGCATCTACTGTGTGGCTAATGGCTTGATAGATTTGATTTGTATCAGTAGAAACACTGAGCATATATGGCTTTAGGCCACTGTCTAAGTTGTCTTCCATGCTGATAATAGCACCAGCGCCAGCGGCTGCTTCTGTGCCTACTGTCTTAACAAGTGCTGGATGCCCGTTGATACGGATACTCTGTTCTACTTCGCTGGTTAAGTTATAGATATATTTCTGTGCACCAGCAATGTCTGCAATATCACTAACACCAATACCTCTAACTGGACTGCGATGATTGTAGGCAATAACTGCTGGAATTTTGCCCAAGCCATTTATTTCAATGACTTCGCTGTCAATTTGTTTGGCTTCGTGATTGACAATCTTTGTTGTGATAGTTTGTTTTGTCCACTCTTTGATAGTGGTAAATGTGTCATTGACTTCTTCTGTGTATTTGAGATAAGTTAATTCAAAACGTCCTAGAGCATCTCTTGACCACTTCCAATCCATAACAGTCAATGGTGTTAGTAATGTAACATATGGACGCACACCTAAGGCCATTTCTTCACCTAGTGTTGCGGCATTGACATTAGGCTTGGCCATCATGACCCAGCAGTGACCAAACACACTTGCCCAAATGCTGACTTCTTTCATAAACGCATCAAAACTGCGGCCATCTAGGTCAGAATCTTCTAAAAAGTCACGAACAACGCTGTCATATTCTAACAAGCCTAGATCTCTGTCTGGCTCTTCACGGAACAAGAAACTTACATAGGTTTGAATAACTGATTTGCAGTGATTCTCTACGAAAGTAGTATTCAATCTGCCAGCGTATTCACCGTCTGTTTCGTTGACATAGCGTGTTAGGTAAGCGGCTTTCTTGTATTCTTCGCCACCCATGTAACTGTAGAGTAAAAACTCCCAAGCGTCTTGATTTCTTGTGTAAAGCATATTGGTGCTCACCGCATCCATATACTGTTGCATCATTGTTTGATTCATGTCTTTTTCCTATTATGCTATTTGGTGTGTCCAACGCTTGGGTTGTGCAATTTCTTCGCGTTC
>CAZUUI010000016.1:0-16057 GCA_964622955.1 uncultured Chitinophagaceae bacterium
CGGTTTTGGCGCGACCTATCGAAAAAGTGAAAGATTTGTTCTAAACCGTTTTTATTCTTTCGTCCTTTGTCAATAAAAAAATCACTGGCGTTGCAATTGGAAAAATAAACATTAAGAAAAGCCAGATTGCTTTGTTTTCAAAGGTGTTTGTAATCATTTGAATGATTGCGCTTAACCAAAAAATTAATGTAGAAGCAACCATTGATCCAACAGAAACAATTAACATTAGATTTGCACCCGGTAAATGTAAAATTTTAAACAATGCTCCTAAAAAGGTAAGCGGAATTTGAATTGCAAAAATTACAATTAAAATGATTTGAAATTTTGATAGTTTTTTCATAAGTTAATATTTATTTTAATAATAAGAAATTTCCTTCTTTTTTTACCAGCTTTCCGGGAATATAAGACTCGCCCACGATGGTATAAAAATAAGTGTCTTGCGCTTGAAGCGAACCTTTGTAATAGCCATCCCATCCATTATTTTCATCTTGAGAGAAGAAAAGTAATTGTCCCCAGCGATTGTATATTTTAAAAGACTGTAGCTTTTTGATTCCAAATCCTCTTGCATAATAGACATCGTTATTGCCATCGCCATTTGGGGTAAAAGCCGTAGGTGCATTTACAATTATATCTTCAAATATTTTGATGTGAAACGTTGATTTTCCTGTAAAACAGTTTAACAGCGTTTCTTTGACGTCTACTTCATACAATATTTCGTTTAATACATATTGAGCCGTTGGATAGGAACAGTTGGTACAAGTTAAAAAACTATCGGGCTTCCAAATGGCAGAATATGTATCGTACAAATCAAAAGGCAACACAACGTCAGCGCCCTGAGCTATTGTAGTGTCAAATGTAACGGAAGGCATAGGTCTAATCACTTTTAACACTCGAGCGGCGGCGGTATCGGTACACCCCGAACTGTCTATAACCGCTATTGCTTTAAATTCAAAAGAGGTGTCTGAAACGGTCATCGTTCGCCAGCTTGGATTTACCAAAAATCTAGCCCTAGGTTCCCAATAGTAGCTTGTGTTTGCTGCCGTGTCTTTTTGGATTAAAAAAGCGGTATCACCTTTACAAATGGTATCGTTGGACGGGTTGGATTTAGGAAGCGGAAATAATGTTATTTTTTTTGATATGGAGTCTTTGCAACCATACTGCGTATTGCTCGTTTTTAAGGTAATCCAATACGAATCGGGTTTGGGAAAATTATGAAAACCGGGCTCTTTTTGTGTTGAGGACGTACCATCTCCAAAGTCCCACAAATAATTATTTACGTTGGACGAACTATCTTTTATATGAAATGGCGCAAAACAAATAGACGTGTCCCCATTGAAATTTCTGCCAAAATTTGCATAAACTTCTCTAATGTTGATAGTGGTATCAAAGGGTTTGGATTGGCACAACCCATCTTTTGCAAAAAAGCTAATCTTAGCTTTGGTTGAGCCAGAGCGCGGAACAAATGTGTATTGATGCCTTATGGGAGCAATGGAATCAAACGTCCCATCTCCAAAATCAATACTAAATTTATAAACATCGGCCGTATCTAATATTTTAAACTCTATGCTATCGTATTTACAAATATTATTTTTGTCAATAGTCATTTTTCCTTTGGTGTCAAAGATTCTAAACGACCTTTCTGTGGTATCGGCACAATATGCATTTGATGCGGTTAGTTTTACAATATTTTGACCTTGAGGCATCGTTGTGGTTGGCGAAGGAATGGCAAAATTTTCGGTTCCCAAAACGTTGACAATGTTCCACTTTATGGTACTCGAAATTACACCCGAATTGTTTGAATCAACGTGAAGTAATGTTAAAGAAAAAGGACTACAAAAAGCTCCTAATGTGTCTTTATCGCTCAAAACGGCGAGTTTTGGCTTTTGTCTCACCGTAATAACTTCTCTTGCCGTGTCTACACAATTTTTATACGCAGAGTCTATGGCTGTAATTTCTATATTATACGCTCCTAGCGCCAAAAATTTTCGATTTACTTCTTTTCCCATCAAGGTGTCTAATGGTGCAAAACGCCATTTAACTTCACCGGGAAATGTAATATTACTTTTAATCTTTATTATAGAATCTTTGCCTAAACAGAGATTTTTTGATACGGGATCAAGCGATAGGTCAAAATTTCTTTTATTGATTAATTTGTACGTTATGTTTTTGCATCCATATATGTTTTCAGCTTCTAGCCTTGTTGTATAATTAGATATAATGGATGGTTTATAAATATGAAAGGTATCGTTATCGGTCATAATAGCACTATCACCATCGCCAAAATACCAGCGGTTAAAAACGAGTGGGAACCTTGAATTGATATTGCTTAAAAATTTAACGGTGTCTTTTGAACAGAATCCAGAATCAATTTTTGGAGAAGCATATATACTATCAATTATGAACATAGCTGTATCTTTGTGAATACAATTCATATAGTTTCTTACAGTTAAAACTACGCGTTTTGTCAACGTATCTTTATAGTCGTATTTTATAGTTGAAAGAAATGTTCTTTTTGGAACGGTATCAGGAAAAAATTCCCATAAAAATCCACTGTTTTGTGCATCGTTTATAAATCCAGAAGATGGACTGGCTGTAATTAGTTTATTTGTTTCAGAAACACAATAAATAAACGAATCTTTATCAAATTTTGCAAAAGGAGTTTGAATTTTTACATTAAAAGTATCAAAAGCTGGGTTACAAAAATTTGTATCATTTTTTGCTTTTAAAATCACTTGATAATCTCCGTCTGATGGAAAAGTAAAAGAGGGCTCTTTATCGGTACTGGTTCCCAATCCTGCAAAATCCCATTCAAAAGAAGTAGCTTGTTCGCTCAAATTCTTAAACATTACTTTTTTGCCCGAATCACAATTCATTACCGTTTGAATCTTTGCCGAAGGACCTTTTATATATATTGATTTTGTAATCGTAGAAAAACAATCGTGATTGGACGCCTCCATCGTGATTGTTTGAATGCCCACTTTTTTTCTTGGTTTATAGGTTAGATTGGATTGATTAAAACACTGAAAGCCTTCCGCCCAATATTTGATAACTTGAGCCGAATCTGATGCAGGGATCAAACTATTAAGCGTTATCGATGTATTTGGATCTGTAGCGCAGCCTCCATTTAATGACATAGAAAAATTAGCGTTTGGAGTTTTTCCAACACGTATTTCTGTTAAATAAGTGGTGTCTACACATCCATAATTATTGGTCGTTATCATCATAGATTGATATCGTCCGGGATTGTTATAAACGTGATATATGGTGTCTGAAAAAGAAGTATACGTTTCTTTTGGTGAACCATCTCCATAGATCAATTCCCATTTTGTAATAATATGTGGTGGGTTGTAAAGATTGGTTCTATCAAAAAAACCAACGTTAAGCGGCACACAGCCTTCTGTCTTTGTAGGAGATACGTGTGCTATCAATGGATGAAAAAATGTAGAATCAAAATAGAGCGTACAACCAAACTTCGTTTTCACTCTAATGGCAATATTTGACTTAGGTTGTTTCCAAGTGATTGTATCATAATTAATCGTATAGGTTATTGAGTCTTTAATTTTATTGCTCAAAACTATATTTTCTGGCATTTTTATCCAAGAAATTTGATCTACAATATTAGGTTCTAAGTATTCTACAACAAAAGTGTTTTTTTTATTACATAAGGGTATTGGGTCAATTTTATATTTAATTTTTTGGTCTAAAACAACGACCGTTTTTGATACTGATTTTGGACACCTACCATTTACTCTTGTTGTAACCGATATTGTTTTAATACCTGGTGTACTATATGATACTCCCGAGTTTTTTGATGTCAGTGAACTTGTAGAAGAGGCGCCAGAAAAACTCCATATTGTTGATAATCTGCTATTCGCATCATGACTTACGTTTGTAAACATATCTACACAAATAGTATCGGGTACATTAATTTTTGTTAAGTCGTTTTCTATAATTTCTACAGAAGTATTGAATGTCTTGCTACAAGAGTTTTGATCCACGACAGTAAGTGTGGCGTTTTTAGTGCCATAAGAAGTAAACTGAGCGCTAGGTGGATTCTGCGATGAACTCATATTTCCATCTATATTCCATTGATAGGAAGTAATAGGTACCGTATTACTTAGATTGCTTGAAAAAGATACCGATGTAGGAATCGTACATTCGACTGCAGGATTTCCTGCAATTTGGCCAGAAATACTAGAGGTCTTTACTTTGTTGGGTATACTTACTGTTATATCACAATTGGAACTGCTTGGGGAGGTTTTTAATTCAAAGCCAAGGTTGTAGTTTCCATTTCCGGTATAGGTATGGCTTTGTGAGCCCCCACCCGAAGTGGTAGCCGATCCACCATCGCCAAATATATATTTCAAACTCGAAATACTTACCGCTGGTGGCAGCGATATATTTGGGGAAATATTAACCAAAAGCGGTGAACAACCTTTAAAATCTGCTGGAACCGTAATCGTTGGTTTTGGGAAAACCGAAACTGAGTATGAAGAAACAACAGGACAGGTTTTGCAGGCTCTGAGAGTGGCGAAATATGATTGTGGTTGTAAAAAGGTATTGGAAGGATTGGACAATTCGCTTGATGATCCATCGCCAAACTCCCAATAATATGTAGTCATACCCGCTGGAGGGGTAAATGAAACATTAAGAGGCGCACATCCACTAGACGGCGACGCCTGAGAACATAATTGGTGCTCAAAAACAAATAAAAAAGATAGAAAAACAAGCGTTTTCATAATTATATCTTCTATTTTCTTAGAATTTTTATCAAAAATAAAACAAATTTATTATTTTTGTATAATAATTTTTTTACGTGAAGACTTTAACTGCGGGCATTTTAACTTTTTTTATATCCTTTTTTTCTTTTTCTCAAGAACAAAAAAGTCTTGAATGTATTGATAAAACGTATAGCGTTGTTGTTCATATCGTTAAAGATAATTTCAAAAACACGAACTATAATTTATCAACCTTGAATCTTGCCATTTCTGGATTAAATAATGAATGGAAGCCGATTTGTGTTCAATTTAATGTTTGCGAAGTTCGATATATCGAAAATTATAATTTTGACGATTGGGACGAATTTAAACTAAAAACAGAAACGCTAGCTTTGTTTGCCGAGCCTAGACACATTAATGTCTTCATTGTACAAAATAGTTTTCCCAACGACAATGGTGGTTTTGTCACACAAAATGGCGTAAGTTTACCAAACAAAGATCTTATTGTAATTACAAAAACAGCCTCTAATATCGATTGGGTGCATTTGTTTGGACATTATTTTGGACTACTCAACACCTACGAACCTGGTGAAAAAGTTGATGGCTCTAATTGTTCTACTTCTGGCGACTTTATTTGTGATACCCCGGCTGATCCCAACGGTGTTTATATAAGTACATCTTGTCTGTTTTCGGGAAATGATAAAGACGCTAATAATCATTACTACAAACCATTATTAGAAAATTTTATGAGCAATTATGGTAATTGCAGAAAAAGTTTTACGCATCAACAATATGAACGAATGATTAATACTTTGAAAATAAATCCTTCGGCTAAGTTTTAATGCCGTATAAATTTATTCAAACCAAACCCCTCCTACCGAATCTTGGGATGCTCCTGTTACTGAAGCGAGTACGTTTGCTTTATTTTCAAGATTTCTCACTCCAAAAAAACTCATCGCCAGCGCTTCTTTAAAATTAACTATTTGAGACTTTGGGATTTCTATGGGGCAGGATGTTTTGCTTTGAATGCGCTCAATCAAAAACGAATTAAATGCGCCTCCTCCTGTTG
Organism: uncultured Chitinophagaceae bacterium; assembly: GCA_964622955.1. GTDB lineage: Bacteria > Bacteroidota > Bacteroidia > Chitinophagales > JADJOU01 > CHPMRC01. The sequence continues at coordinate 5,788 of CAZUUI010000016.1, forward strand.
CCAAAACTTTATCTAATGAATTATTTGAAAGTGTAAGCGATATCTGAAGCGCAATATGTTCAACCAATGTAGCCAAAATGTCATTAATAGAAAGCGGATATTGGTCAATTAGTGGTTTGATATTATTCAAAAACATTCCATTATCTATGCTTTTTGAACCCTTATCTTTATAAAAATCTAATTGGTTTAAAGCCTCTAAAAGGGGTAAATAAACAGTACCTTTTGAAGCCAAAAGTCCATTTTCGTCATATTCCACACCCAATAATTGTGCATAATAATTCAACGCTTGATTACAGACTCCTATATCAAAGCTAACTATTTCGTTGTTTTTCTTTTCGGAAATGTTACAGATTCCGCCTAGGTTTAAACAATATTTATATTCTGAAAAAAGATACTTGTCTGCAATGGGAACAATGGGTGCTCCTTGCCCTCCCAAGGCTACATCTTTGTTTCTTAAATTGCCCAAAACCTTTGTTTTCAACAATTGCGCAAGTTTTTGATGATTGCAAATAGCGTGTGTAATTCCCTCCTTTGGAAAATGAAATACGGTGTGTCCGTGATTAACAACAAAATCGATTTCTTTTGAAGCCTTTGTATTTAAAAAGTTTTGTATCTGTTCGGCAAAAAAATGTGCAAGCATATTGTCTAGAGCCAACAAATCAAGTGATGACAGCGTTCTACAGTTTTTTAGTTTTTCATACAATTCTTGAGGATACGAAATTGTAGTAGCATCAATTATATTAAAATCGTATTTATCATTTTCGATTGAAAAAATTTCTGATAAGCAAATATCAAGGCCATCTAGGGACGACCCGCTCATTAAGCCAATGGAACGATATGTTTTCATTTCTATTTTTTTTGTAACTCTACAGCATATTTACTCACTGCATCTATTTCATCTTCTCTCAAAATATTTTTAAATGGGGTCATAGCTCCTTTTCCGTTCATTACTTGATTTATTATTTCCTGATGGGTTTTTTTGCTTGTTGTCAAATCTTTTGCTCCCGCAAAACCTAGTTTTCCATCGATTCCGTGACACGACACGCATCTTTCTTTATATATCGTTTTTCCATCTGGGGCTTCGGTTATAGTAGTTTCTGTTTTTTGCGGCGTTTCGTTTTGACAAGATGCCAAAATAATTATTACCAAAACAATTAAATTTTTCATTTTTTTAATTTTAATACAAAAATACACTCTTTATACTAAAATAAGTGCTTGATTATTTTAAAAAAATAAGTTATACCGTTCTTTCAATCAAAATGGTCCTCTTTTGGTTTTCCTTGATTGGACTATCTGTTTGTTATAAAGGCATTTACCATACCAAACTTTTAAAAAAGCAATTTTAAACTTGGTTTTTATACCTTTGTTGTCAAATAATTATTATTTTATGAGTTCTATTGCAAATAACATTGACTTAACGCTTTTGAATCCTGCTGCAAGCAAAGAGAACATTTTAGAATTATGCAAAATTGCGATTGAAAAAAATGTAGCCGCTGTTTGTGTGTCGCCATTTTATGTATCAATTGCAAAAAAAGAACTTCTTGGTTCCGATGTCAAAACTTGCACCGTAATAGGTTTTCCCAATGGAAACCATACTACAAAAAGCAAAATTACTGAACTAAAAGAAGCGATTGATAATGGTGCAGAAGAAATCGATTTTGTTATCAACAGAAATATGGTTTCAAATGGCGATTTTAACGATATAAAAATTGAAGCCGCCTATTTAATTGACCTATGTAAGCAAAAAAATATAACGTCTAAGTGGATAATAGAAACCTCTTGCCTCTCCGAAAATGAAATTATTTCTATTTGTGAAATTGCGAACGAAGTAAAACCTGATTTTGTAAAAACCAGTACGGGATATTTTGGGGGTTGTACTATTGAGATTGTTGCTTTTTTAAGAAATGTACTTTCCCCATCAATAAAAATAAAAGCGTCGGGAGGAATAAAAACATTGGATTTTGCTTTGAGCCTAATACAAGCTGGTGCTGACAGAATTGGCACCTCTAGCATTGAACTTTTAGACTAATTTGTCTATTTTAACAAAATAACATTGCCCGTTTTTGTTTGAAGCTTATTATCATTGCCAATAAATGAAATTACATACATATAGCTGTCCTCATCTGACATTTCTCCCTTGTTATTAATACCATCCCATCCACGAAACGGATCATTTGTCTCAAATATTTGAACACCCCAACGATTAAAAATTTTCATATTATAGGAGCTAAAATTAGACCAAAAAACAAAGTAGGGTTTGAAGGTATTGTTGACACCATTGATTTTAAATGCATTAGGAATGTGTACAATAGTTCTATCGGTAATACAAGCAAAGGTAGAAGTAATGGTAAACGTCTTATTTTTCAGTTCCGTGGTTGTATCAAATGTAATATCGGTTTCTAATTTATAACAAAAGCTGCCCGACGTATTGATATCATTTTCAATTGAATGTTCATATTCAAACGTATTAACATTAAAAAAATCTTTTAGCAACAGAAAAACGCCTCCATCCTTTTGCACATATAGTCTTTGTCCTCTTATGATATACAGGGTTTTTGATTCTGGCGCAATAGGTTTGGTCCATTCCAAATAATTTTTAAATAATCCAATCTGTTTTGCCGAAAGATATACGGTGTTTGTTTCTATTCCTTCCATACCTTCGTTGCATTTATCTAAAAAAGCTATCGAATAGGTGTGTTGGCCCGATGTTGGTGCTGTATTATCTGTATAGGAATAAAAACCGCCACCTTCTTTTGTAGGATTTGCTACCGAAAAAGAATTAACTAAGTCTCCGGAACGAACATTATTTACGGTAAACCCAAACGATTGATATTGAGCCAAACTATCACAAAACCACGTTAATTTTGTGGTTGAAGGAGAAGTATAGCTTGCTCCTATCATTTGAAGCAATTTTGGTTTTTGAATTTTTTCGGATCGATAGCAAAATTCATTTGAATAAGAAATTATCGTATCATTTGTTGGGTGTGTAGCTTTAATTTTTATACATAAACTATCGCCATAATTAAATTCTGTATAAATAAATGATGTGTTGTCAAAGGTATGTGTAGCTATCGTTTGATAGCCCGAATTATTTTTATTTACCAAAATTTGATAGTCTTTTACTTTGTCGTTTGGCCAGCCTTTGTATCCTATCCAGTTAAGATTTATTGTACCCTTACAATTGTCGTCAACTTTATTTAATAAAACGGGTGATTGCCCAAAAGAACTTGAGCTTGTACCGTTGATTCCGCCACATTTATCCATTGCAGCAACAGCATAGGTCAAAACATTTTTGGAAGGGTCTGTATTTGTATCTATATATTTTGAATTATTGATTCCTTCTACTGTGTCCAAAATTCTTACTTGTGGAATCAAAACAGGATAGCCCCACACCTTGTTTTGTTTGCTGGGTATCCAATAAACAACAGGTCTATTGTTTTCTATGGTAACTTTTATAATTTCTGGTCTTTGGATTTGTGTGTTGTCAAGCGTGTCCGATTTTTTTGAGGTTTGTGCGCCACAATTAAAATCGGACTCCATATAATAATAATGTGTAAGTGTTGGGGAAATTCCTAAATGTGTATATGTAATTACCGAAGAATTTGTCTCGGTATGAAGAAGGGTATAGGGTCCCGAAAGATTGGTAGAATGGAAAAGTTTGTAGCCGTTAAATGTGCCACACGTCACATTGGGAAGCTCCCAAGTAATTATATTTTGATTTGTAGTTTTTTGTACACAGATCAATTTTGGGGCATCGTATTGTTGTGCATTTACTCGAATGCAAATTGTTAATAATAAAATCGTTTGCCTCCAATTCATTATATAATTACTTTTATCATTTTTTCAAAATTAAAAACTTCTTTTTCTTCATTAATAATTTGAAAATCTTTATAATTTGTTATTTTTTGTTTGTATACATTATAATCCATTCCCATTTTATAAAACTTAACATAATATGCCAATTCATTCATTGTACTATTGGTACTGCGAATCCACTGACCATAAAGCTGTTTTTTGGCTTCATTGATTATTTTTTCATTTTTATAAAAACGTTCAAAAATCTTCTTTATTTCAATTAATGCGGGAGAAATGTTTTTTGGTGCTGTTTCAAATGCTATTATCCAAGTTGCAAAATTTGGAAATTGCATTAAATATGAATAAATACCATAGGTATATCCTTTGTTTTGTCTTATTTCTTTCATTAGCTCGGATTGGAAATGTCCTCCCAAAGCCATATTTAAAATTTCGTACGAAAACCACTCTTCTATTTGATTGTATTGTACAACTGTACCCAATCTAATTGAATTTTGATTTACTTTTTCCTTTTCGGGCAACTTTATAAATTCCTGTGAGTGCTCCCAATTGGGTGTTTCCTTAAATAAATCGAATTTTTGAGTTAATTTGTACTTTTCTATTTGTTTCTCTACACAACTAATATTGTTTTTATTGATATTTCCTGAAATAAAAATTTCGGGCCTTGCGTTTTTAAAAAATTGATTGTGAAAATCTAAAACGTCTTCTTTTTGAATAAATTCATAATCCTCAGGCTTGCTATAATATCCGTAAATAGAATTTGTTCCATAAATTTTTTCCGAAATTTCTTTATCGCTTTTTACATCATTTTGAAGGTCTTGTTGTTTGAGCTCTTCAATATTTTGATTTACCAAAATTTGCCATTCGTTATCATTTATGTCTAACTCATACAATGTCTCAAAAAACAAGGGTACGGTTTTTTCAAAATGTTTTTCTAACACATACATTTCTACCGTAATGAACAATGGCGAAGCATAAATTTCTATTGAAGCCCCAAAAAAATCAATTGCTTCGTTTTGTTGAAATGCCGTTTTTGATTTAGTGCCTTTCTTAAAAATCTGAGCGGACAATTGTGCTTGTAATTTTTTGGACTCAAGATGTCTTCCAATGTTATAAACAAAGGCCATTTTTATCAAATCCGAATTTTCTTTTAAAATTATCATCTCTAAAAATCAGATTTATAAACACTTCTTTTTCCGTCGGTATATTTAACCACCATCGCGTCCGAAATTCCCTTTGAAATTATAGACTTGCACATTTCAATAGCCAATAATGGCGAACGAGTTCGGCCTATATAATATCTATAATATCCATCTTCATACCGTACTTCATAACCTGCCAAAAAAGGTAATTTTTCCAAGTTTATTGCTGTGTTTTTTGATAAACTATATACCTGAACCAAAAAATATTCTTCAATTTCTTTTACTGGACTTTTATCGTCTTCCTCTTTTTTAGATGTAGCTGTCACAGTAAAAATTCCCGTTTTTTCCTCTTCTCGTTTTTTATAATCTATTTCTGCACCTTTTGGTTCAAATACAGGTACGGTTTTTGGAATATAATTAGGATTAATTGATGCTTTGTAAATACTATCTTTTATTCTTTTTTGTTCTGCCTTCAATTTTTTTAGCTTGGCCTTATATTCTGCTATAGTGTCTTTTACAAAAAAACGTTCCTCATATTTTTTTATAGAATCCCTTCTTCGTATTTCTTCTTTTGTCAATGGCGTAGTAGTATCTTTTTCTCTTGTATAAAAGTTTTTGTTGGCACGAACATTTAATATACCATTATCCGTTACATGGTCTGTAGTATCTATTTTCAAATGTTTGGGATCCAAAGGATCGGTAGCTACTTTTTTCTTTACAGGAGCATAAATTTTTAGTTGGTCTTCATAAGGTATTACATATCTTTTATCGGTTGGTGGCAATTGTCCAAACGTGGCTACATATTGTTGAAGGCTTTTTTCAATCATATTCTCGTTGAGCTTTTGTTGCTCTTGAACAATTGTTTTTCTGATATATGCTGTTTGTTCTACATTCGTAACGATTTCATCCGTAAAATCATAATGTAATTCTGGCAGTTTGTCAAAAAATGCAAATCTCAAGTCGGTTAAAGCAACCTTCATGTTTGAATATTGAATATAATTGACGCCTACATTTTTTATATGTTTTTCTTCTATGTTATTAATTGGTACCACCGCAAATCGTTCATTGTCTTTTACAGTCCATAATGGAATAAAGCCCATGTCGTGGAGTTTTACAAGATTGGAGCGTTTATGTTTTTTTAAAACTATTTCAATAATTGCGGACTTATTGGTTTCTCTAGAATTGCTATCGGAATTGATTGCGCCAATATTATTTACAATAATTTTTTTGCTACCTCCTGAAAAATTGAGTAAATCGGCTGTGGTAAATCCTTTTTGTCCCGTACCAACTATTACATCTACTCCCAAATTTACAAGTTCTACATTTAAGCTCAATTTCATAGAATCGGGTATATCTTTCCAATCCATGTACAGAATTAAAAAGTCTACTAACATGTCCTTAGCTTTTTTTATATCTTTTCGTACACTATCTATTCTAAAAAAATTTACATTTTCTTCACCAAAATCATAAAAAGCCGAATCCATGGTATAATTCAAAAAGCCTATTCTTATGTCTTTTTTCTCTAGCACTAATGGAAAGTTTTTCTTTTTATCAATTTCATTATAATAAAGTCCGGCTCTATAAAAACCAATTAAATCTAATTTGTTGAGAGTTTTGAAATTATAGTTATCGTTTAACGAAGTGGCCTTATTGTTGGCCATCATCAAGATATTAAAACCCGAATAACTCAGTTCTCCTAAAAATTCATCGGGTGCAGAAAATTCAAATTTGCTTGATGAATTATAGTCAGGAAAATTTGTTTTCAGATTTGCTACTACAAAATCACTAAAGAAAAAAAACGGTTTTATTTGTCTAAACCATTGTCTATAACTTATATTTCTATATTCGTCTCTTGTTGTATATTTATTATATAAATCCCGATTGTGAATAATATCCCCACATAGCATGAGCCTGAGATAATTGTTATTAGAATCTTTTATCATATCTGTTTCCATTTCTGAAGACATGATACGCATTCCTATATTTTCAAATTGTGCTTGAACAAAATTAAAGCAGAAACAAAATAAAAAAATGAATTGTAATTTATTTACTTTTTTTAAAATACTCATGTATCATTCTGTTGGTATAAATATGTGTTCCTTTTTTATTTTCATGTGCTATAGCTATCATTGTTTTTGCTAATAAATTTGCCGGCATCCCTTTAACTTCTTTTAAAAAACCAATCATTAAGAAATTAAATATTTTCAAAAAACCTTTTGCAATAGATTCTAAAAAACGAAACTCTATTCGTTTTCCCAACAAAACCGAAGGTCTAAAAATATGCAATGCAGGAAATCCCACTTTTATCAAATCTTCTTCTATCTGACCTTTTGTTTTATTATAAAAAAATAATGATTTAGAATTTGCTCCTTTGCTACTGATATAAAAAAACTGTTTTACCTTGTTGTGATTTGCTATTTTGGCAATATTGATACAATAATCATGCTCTACTTTAAAAAATTCTGTTTTTTTTCTAGCATTATTCATCGTTGTACCAATACAATAAAACAAATCATCACATTTTATCATATCCCAACTTTTGTGAATATCTCTAAAATCCATAAATTCAAAAGTGATTTTTTCATGCTCAATTTCAATATTTCTTCGATTGAGAAGAGTCACTTTATCATAACGGTCGTCTTCCACCAAATATTTTACTATTTCGTTTCCCACAAGTCCGTTGGCACCAAAAACAATTGCATGTTTACTTGACATAATTCTTTTATAAAGAATGCGAAAATATTAAAAATGAATTATAAAAATGAAATTATTTTTCTTTTGATATCTAAAATAAAAATTATTTTTGCCAAATAAGGACATTTCAATAGAATTAATTTATTTATATGAAAAAAATTGCCATTGGTTGTGACCACGCTGGTTTTGAGTTGAAAGAAATTATCAAAACTCAATTTGATGCTCATTTTTCGTTTAAGGATTGTGGTACTTTTTCAATAGAAAGTGTAGACTATCCCGATTTTGCTCATCAAGTTGCGATTGAAGTAGAAAATAATCAGGTTGATTTTGGCATATTAATTTGTGGTAGCGCCAATGGCGTTGCAATTACAGCAAATAAACACGAAAAAGTTAGAGCTGCTATTGCTTGGCTTCCCGAAATTGCTGCTCTCGCAAAACAACATAACAATGCTAATATTTTGTGTATTCCAGCACGATTTGTTTCTACCGATTTAGCTGGTGAAATCCTAGCTGCATATATAAATGCTGAATTTGAAGGAGGAAGACATCAAAACAGAGTCGACAAAATATCTATTTGTAAATAATGCTATCCAATCCCTTTATTACTATATTATTACTTGTTGTGTCAAATATTTTTATGACACTTGCTTGGTATGGTCATTTAAAATTTGGAAATCATTCTTTTTTTCAAAAATATGGTTTATTTGCTATAGTTTTTGTTAGTTGGTTTTTGGCACTTTTTGAGTATATATTTCAAGTTCCAGCAAACAAATACGGTTTTATTGGTCAAGGTGGAAAATATAATTTGTGGCAATTAAAAATTATTCAAGAGTCCATATCTATTGGTGTTTTTGTTTGTTTTACATTATTTTTTTTCAAAAATGAATCTATCAAGTGGAATCATTTTATTGGTTTTTTCTTTTTATTATTATCTGTTTTTTTTATCTTTAAAAGATAACATTTTTGCACTTAACAATTATTTAACATTAAAACAACATTGATATATATACTTTTGTTTATATTTTAAAAACTTAAATTAATTAATTATGGAATTTTTCTCTATGATGTCTAACCTTGAGGGAAGCTTACTTGTTTTGTTTCTCTTTTGTATTGGTACGGTTCTAATCTATGAATTTATAAATGGATTTCACGATACGGCCAACGCTGTAGCTACTGTAATTTATACAAAATCTTTAACCGCAAAACAGGCTGTATTTTTGTCTGGATTTCTAAATTTTGCAGGAATGGCTCTTTCTGTATATTTATTTGGGATGAAAGTAGCTGTAAAAATGGTACAACTACTCCCAATGGAAAAAATAGCCGATATGAGTATTCACGAAAATATTGCGCTCGTTGCGGCTGTTTTAGTTAGTGCTATTATATGGAACTTTGGAACATGGTATTTTGGAATTCCTTGTTCTAGTTCACACACAATGATTGGTTCATTATTGGGTGCAATGGTAGGATTTTTCCTTGTAAACGGAGGAACCGTAAAAGACATTATTGACTCTAAACCATTTGAAAAAGGAGTTGAAGTTTTGGAATGGATGTTAATTTCGCCTATTTTTGGTTTTACCGTTGCAATTATTCTTGTATATATTCTTAGAAGACTTTTGAAAAAGAAAACTTTGTTTAAAGAAGTAAACACCAACACGCCTCCTCCAAAAGGCATAAGAGCATTGCTAATAAGTACTTGTAGTTTAGTTAGTTTCTTTCACGGAAGCAATGACGGTCAAAAAGGACTTGGATTAATAATGATTATTCTTATGACATTTTTCCCATTGAAATATGCTTTGAAATCGGACTTTTCTAATGCTGAATCTATGAAACATCTCACTACTATTCAAACAGTATTGGAGTCAAAAAATACGGATGAACATTTTAGCGGAACCATCAAAACAGTAGAAGAACTTAAAAACGATATTATGGTGCGTAACGATACCACAAAAAAAGGTATCTTTAAAATGAGAAAAAGAATGACTTCTATTCAAAAAGATTTGGATCATACAATGAAAGATGAGGATTTATTGTCAAAAGAAGATAAAAAAGTATTAAAATCAGAAGTGAAGTATTTAAAATCATATACCGATGGAAATCCAGGAAATACTGTTTTGATGATGATTGCATTGGCTATTGGTTTTGGAACAGTTATTGGTTGGAAACGAATTGTAGTTACAATTGGAGAAAAAATTGGTAAAACTCATATGACTTATGGTCAAGGTGCTACTGCTGAAATTGTGGCTGCTTCTACCATTGGATTAAGTACCTATTTTGGATTGCCTGTAAGCACTACACACGTATTGACTTCGGGTGTTGCAGGATCTATGGTGGCTACAGGTGGTATCAAAAATTTACAAAAAAATACAATTACAAGTATTGCTTTGGCTTGGATTCTTACTTTACCTGTTACTATTATACTTTCATTAGGTTTATATTTATTGTTTAGAATATTCATCTAGTTTCTTTATATAGAATCTTTTTTATAATATCAAAGCCCTCAAATACTTGAGGGCTTTTTTTATACCGTTTATTCAATCAATATAGTCCAATTAAAATTGGACTATTTGCTTATATTATCGGCATTTACCACTCTAAAATTTTTTAAAAATAAAAAATTTTCA
>CAZUUI010000017.1:0-1635 GCA_964622955.1 uncultured Chitinophagaceae bacterium
TATAATTGTTTCATAATTTCACGGAACCAAAAAGCATACCTTTCTTCATTTTCGGCTATTTCTTTTTTTAAGTCTGGGATAGAAATCCACTTTACAGCTGCTACTTCATCTGTATTGAACGGAATATCACCTTCGTATTTTCCTTCAAATACATAATCCAACTCATGTTCGATAAGGCCTGTAACGGCATCGGTAGCTTTGTAAATAAAATCAAATTTCTTTTCTAATTTTACATGAATCCCCAATTCTTCATAAACCCTACGATGTGCCGCTTCGCTGTATGATTCATGTTCTCTTGGATGGCTACAACAGGCATTTGCCCATATCAATGGCCAATGATACTTCACAGCTGCTCGTTGCTGAATAAGCATTTCACCTTTTTCATTGAAAATCAAAACACTGATAGCTCTATGTAAAAGTCCTTTTACATGTGCCTCCATTTTTTCCATTGTGCCTAGCACCTGGTCTTTTTCATCTACTAGAACTACAAATTCTGACATCAAATACTAATATTGTTCTTTTTCATTTGGGAAATCTTTGGATTTAACATCCTCAATATATTGCTTGACAGAAGCGTCCATTATCTCGGCAAGAGAAGCATACCTTCTAATAAAACGTGGACTAAACTCCTGCGTAATACCCAACATATCGTGCAGTACCAACACTTGACCATCTACGCCACCTCCAGCGCCTATTCCTATTATTGGAATATGTAAATTTTGAGATACTTTTGTAGCTAAATTAGCGGGAATTTTTTCCAAAACCAACGCAAAACATCCAAGACTTTGTAATAAATCTGCATCTTGTAGCAGTTTATTTGCCTCGGCCTCGCCTTTTGCACGCACATTATAAGTCCCAAATTTATAGATAGACTGCGGTGTAAGTCCCAAATGTCCCATTAAAGGAATCCCTGCAGACAAAATACGTGAGATAGATTCTTTAATTTCCTCCCCACCTTCCAACTTCACAGCATGAGCCCCCGATTCTTTCATTATACGAATAGCACTATTCAATGCCAGTTTTGAATCGCCTTGATAATATCCAAAGGGAATATCCACCACAACCAAACAACGCTCTGCCGCACGAACTACAGACGAAGCATGATAAATCATTTGGTCAAGCGTAATTGGCAATGTAGTCTCATGCCCTGCCATTACATTTGATGCACTATCGCCAACCAAGATAATATCGATTCCTGCACCATCCACAATTTTTGCTAACGAAAAGTCATAAGCCGTAAGCATTGATATTTTCTCGCCTTCATGTTTCATTTTTTGAAGGCTTTGTGTAGTAATTCGTTTTATTTCTTTTGTTACAGACATATTAGCACTATTATAAGGTGTCAAATTTACGTATTATTTTAAAATATGCTCATTTATTATTTTGGGTACACTTCCCAAATGCGATTGAAAATACGCAATACGAGCCTCATTATTTTTAGAATTGTCCCTATCCAATAATTTTCCTAATGCTTCTTTGAAGGAATGAGATTCAAAAACTTGAACCACCCATTTTTCTTTTAAAAATCGTTGTGCTTCAGCACTTTTTTCAATATTTTTGCCAATTAAAATTGGCTTGCCATAAGCCATGGGTTCCAACAAGCTGTGAACCACTTTATTAAATCCGCCTCCAACA
>CAZUUI010000017.1:1645-15693 GCA_964622955.1 uncultured Chitinophagaceae bacterium
CTCCAACATAATTAATAGTTCCAAATCGATACAATTTTGACAACATCCCAATAGAATCTATGATTAATATATTATTTTCTGTGTTTTCGCCTTTGTATTGTGAATAAAAATGAGCCTTTGGAAATCGCTTTTTCAATTCTACCATACGTGAATAATGAACTTCATGAGGCGCTATTATTACTTTAATTTTTGGGAAATAAGGCAATATTTCTAGCAATAATTCTTCATCTTGAGTCCAAGTACTGCCCATAATCAAACTAGGATTATTTCCAAGAAAATTAGATATTTTTTCGTCTTCAAAGGAGGTTTCTTTTACCGCTTGCATACGGTCAAAACGAGTATCTGCAAGTACTTCCGAATGAAATCCCAGTTTTTGAATTGCTGTTTTAGATTCCTTATCTATTACATAAATTTTTTCAAATAACGCAAGGCAATTCTTCAAAATAGGTTTATAAAACAACGAATAAGAATTTCTAAAAACACCATTCAATAGAACTATAGGAATATTTCGTTTGGCAATACTAGACATTATCAATGGCCAAAACTCATAGCGCACCCAAAACACTTTTTTGGGCTGAAAATAGTCTAAAAATACATTTATATCTTTTTGATTTTCAAAAGGTAAATACAAAATTGCATCGGCATATTGAAAGTTTTTTTGTGGATTATAGCCCGAAGCTGAAAAAAAGGTTACTATAATTTTGGTATCGGGGACACATTCTTTTATTCGTTGGATAAGATAGCGGACTTGTTCAAACTCGCCTAATGACGCTGTATGAAACCAAATACTATCTTTGAAATTAGAGGTATTATTAACATTGTAGAAAATTGAATTTTTTGCTCGTCCTTCATAAGACATCTTAGCTTTTTGGCTAAAAAAAGTCAATACAAAAAATATTTTTTTTTGTAACCAACCCATCAAAACGAATATACTTTTTTTCAAATTCTGTTTTTTTTTAGACAAACAAAAATAAGATTATTTAGAATAGGACATAAAAAAAAGACCTTTGAAATATTTTTCCAAAGGTCTTTTTGATAATTTATTTGTTTTAGGTATTTATTATTCCGCTACTCTTGATGCTCTTTTGCTACGGCTTCTTGTTACTTTTGGAGCTTCTTCTACCACTTTGTTTTGGTCTTCCACTTCTTTTTCTTGTGGATATGCGTAGATTCTTCCGCAGTTTTCGCATACGATTACTTTTTTGCGTTGTTTTACTTCCAATTGTCTTTGAGGTGGAATTTTGGCAAAACAACCTCCACAGCTATCTCTATCAATTGTTACAACAGCTAATCCGTTTCTAAAATTATTTCTAATTTTTGTATAAGCACTCAAAAGTCTATCATCTACATTAGCTTTAGCTTGTTCGCTTTCTGATACTAATTGTGCTAACTCTTTATCAGTTTCTTCTTCAATAACCTTTAATTCTTGAGATTTAACTTCCAAGTCTTTTTGCTTAGCTTCAATAGTTTTATTAGCTTCTGCCAATCTTAGGTTCAAAGAGTTCTTCTTCTCATTGAAATCCTTAATTTTTTTATCACAAAGTTCAATTTCCAATTTTGCCAATTCAAGCTCTTTGCTCAAAGACTCAAATTCTCTATTATTTTTAACACTATTTTGTTGTTTTTCAAGCTTTTGGATTAATGTTTTCGTCTCATCTTTGATACGGTTACGATCCAAAATATTTTGTTCAACCTCGCTCATTTCACTTTCAATATTTGAAAGACGCGTATTCAATCCAATGATTTCGTCATTCATTTCTTCTACTTCCAAAGGAAGCTCACCTTTGATGAAATTAATTTTATCTATTTGAGAATCAATTTTTTGTAAGCGATACAACGCTTCCAATTTTTCTTCTACCGATACTTCATTTCTTTTCATAACTTAGATATAATATTTTACAGGATTTGTATTAACACTCGAAATTTGGGTGGGCAAAGATAATACATTTTTTTTAAAATAATTGAAAATTAATTCTTTCGTAAACTGTTCACTTTCATAATGTCCTATATCAATTATACTCATTTTGTCTTCGCTATCAAAAAATTCATGATACTTCATATCACCTGTTATAAATACATCGGCTCCTTGTACCAAAGCATTCATCCGAAGAAAACTTCCTGCACCTCCACACAGTGCTACTCGCTTTACTTTTTTATTGATGGGCGTATATTTAATGGATTGACAACCAAAAACTTCTTTTAATTTCCCTAAAAAAACTGGCAAATCCATAGCTTCACCCAACTCGCCAATCATACCACTGCCTATATCATTTGCCTCATTTTTTAATGATAAAATATCGTACGCCACTTCTTCGTATGGATGCGAAGATTTTAGTGCCGTCACTACTTTTGATTGAAGATAAAATGGAAATATAACCTCCCAGCGATATTCATCCACCGATTCCAATTCATTTGGCTTACCAATTGTAGGATTTGAAGCTTCATTGCCTCTAAAAGTGCCTGTTCCTGTATGAAAAAAACTCGTCTCACTATAATTTCCAACATATCCCGCACCAGCTTTGAAAACAGCTTCTGCCACTTTTTCTTTGTGTTCCAAGGGGATATAGGTTACCAATTTTCGATACAATTCTGATTTTGGCTGAAGAATTCGCGTGTTTTTGAGTCCTATTTTTTCAGAAATCATGTGATTTACTCCCGTTTGCACATTATCCAAATTGGTATGAATAGCATAGATAGCAATATCATTTTTAATTGCTTTAAGCACGGTTCGTTCCACATAATTTTTTCCAACTATCTTCTTCAATCCCGAAAATACAATGGGATGATGCGCAATGATTAAGTTGCATTTTTTTAAAATGGCTTCTTCTACCACCGCTTCCGTACAGTCTAGCGCTATCAACGCACTTGTAATTTCTACATTATGATCGCCAACTATCAGACCACAATTATCATAACTCTCTGCCAACAATGGATTTGCCCACTGTTCCAAAAGCTGTATACATTCTTTAACTTTCATTTCATATAAATTCTTTAAAACAAAATTAATAGGAATATTGCAATTCTCTCTTTTTTTAATTTTGAAAATAGTATTCTCAACCTATATTCTAAAAATCAATTTCCTATCTTTGCAAAAAATAATTGAAGATGCCTTTTTTTGAGATAGAAAATTTATGTAAAGATACAAACGCTCGTGCTGGGACAATTACCACGGATAATGGGGTGATTCATACACCCATTTTTATGCCCGTAGGAACAGCCGCTACAGTAAAAGGGGTGCATTTTGAAGAATTGCGAGAGGATATTGGTGCCGAAATTATTTTGGGAAATACCTATCACCTATACTTACGTCCAGGCACCGATGTACTAGAAAAAGCTGGAGGATTGCTAAAATTTGGTGGATGGAACAAACCGATGCTCACCGATAGTGGCGGATTTCAGGTATACAGTCTGGCTCATAGAAGAAAAATTACAGAAGAAGGCGTTCGTTTTCAGAGTCATATCGATGGATCGTACCATTTTTTCACGCCCGAAAATGTGATGGATGTTCAGCGCAGCATTGGAGCAGATATTATTATGGCTTTTGACGAATGTACGCCTTATCCCTGCGATTACAGTTATGCAAAAAAATCATTGGCAATGACGCACCGATGGCTAGACCGTTGTTTTACTCAATTCAATGCCACTCAGCCCAAATATGGATACCAGCAATTTCTCTTTCCTATTGTGCAAGGAAGTGTATACAAAGACTTGCGAATAGAAAGTGCCGAATATATTGCCAGCAAAGAAGCCTTTGGCAATGCTATAGGAGGCTTGGCTGTAGGCGAACCCGACGAAGAAATGTACGACATGATAGAAGTAGTCAACGAAATTTTGCCAAAAGAAAAACCACGATACTTGATGGGAGTAGGTACACCTGCCAATATTTTGGAAGCAATTGAACGAGGCGTAGATATGTTTGACTGTGTTATGCCCACAAGAAATGCTCGACATGGTCTTCTTTTTACCAATGAAGGTATCATAAACATTAAGAACAAAAAATGGGAATATGACTTTTCGCCGATTGATCCACTTTCTACCAATCCTTTAATTCGAAATACGACCAAAGCATACTTGAGGCATTTGATTCGTTGCAATGAATTACTAGGTATGCAGATAGCTAGTATCAATAATCTTTCTTTTTATCTTCAAATAGTGAAAGAAGCAAGAAAAAACATTGTAGAAAATCAATTCAAGAATTGGAAAGAATCATATATAAAACGAGTTATGCAAAGACTTTAAAATTAAATATAAAAAACAATCATGATTATCAACGCACTCAAAAACATTTCCCTATACAAAGACGTATACAAGCATTTGCCCGAAGCCATAGCATTTCTAGAGAATAATGATTTCTCGGAATTGGTAGAAGGGAAAAATGAATTTAGCGACAACTTCTACATTGTCAAAATAATAGGTGAGAAAAATCCAAATTTTGAAGGCGTACTGGAAGTTCACAAAGAATGGATAGACATACATATTCCTCTCAACACCAATGACATCATTGCCTACAAAGAGCTTTCTTTTTGTAGAAATATAGAGAAAGAATACAACGAAGAAAACGACTATATGCTCTACCGAGAACAAGACAGCTGTATAGCTGTGCTTCCTATTCAGTATTTCTGCATCATCGATACTACTATGACCCACATGGCTATGCTAGGTGAGGGTAGTATTGAAAAATTGGTGATTAAGATTCGAAAGTAGTATATTTTTAAGATTGAACTTAAATCCTCTTTTTATTGATAAGCCACAATCCTGCTATAATAAATGCTCCGCCTGCTACAGAATAGTAGGTGAGCGCTTCATTGGCGTACAAGGTAGCAAAAAGTATAGCAAACAAAGGCTGTAAGTATATATAACTGCTCACCACTGTTGGGCTAAGGCTATTCATAGCCATTATATTGAACAAATACACTATAAACGTAGCAAAAAAGAGAACAAATCCTATATTGAGGTAATTGATAGATGGAATTTGAGCCCAAGGAATACTTCTAAACTCTTGAAATCCTGCCAAAAAACCCCAAATAAATCCTGTGCAAAAACATAAAAATATTACCGTCAAAGGCTTATATTTTGCCATCAAAGGACGAACGATAATGAGATAAATAGCAAAGGACGTAGCATTGATCCATATATACAAATCGCCAAGTGGATTGGAGGCATTTTTTGAGTGAAATCCGCTCAAAATCAATATGCCTGCTCCCGACATTCCCATTGCAATTCCTATAATTTTGCTCATTTTGAATTTTTCTTTCAAAATCCATTGAGAAAAAAAATAGGTAATGATAGGCGTGGTAATCATTATCAACGAACCATTAATTGAGCTGGTAAGGCTTATTCCCTTAAAAAACATTAATTGATTGAACGCAATTCCAAAAAAACCACAAAAGAAAAAACGTGGCCAATCTTTCTTTTGAATTGGCTCGCGAATAAATAGAAAATAAATAATGGCATACAATATCAATGCAAATAATACGCGCATAAATATAAATCCAAAGGGCGGAATATATTTGGGCATAATAGCCTTGGCTACGGTAAAATTGGCACCATAGATAAGATTTACCAAAATCAATAATAAATGAGGAAAAAACGTCTTTAGTTTCAAAACTCCGAAGCTACTAATTTTTCAAATAGTTCCAAAGTCTCTTTCAAAGGCAATTTGCTAGAACCGCCTGCCGCATTGATATGGCCGCCGCCATTGAAGTGTTTTCGGGCAAACTGATTTACATCTACCCCTTCTTTGCTTCTAAAAGAAATTCTAATTTTGTCTTTATCTTCTTTGAACAATACCGATACATTGATATCGCCCACTTTGAGCGGATGATTTACCAGCCCTTCGGTATCGCCATCTTTGATGTTAAATTTAAATTTGGTATCGTGGTCTATCCACATAAATGCCACTTTCTTATCCGCTATCAGGGTCATATTATTAGCCACACAATACCCAAAAAGTTTCAAGCGATTGAGGCTAAAATTATTAAAACAATCATTATAAATTTCCTGTGCTTGTATGCCCGCATCCAACAAATGCGACGCCATAATATGCGACGAAGCGTGCGTAGACGAAAATTGAAATCCACCCGTATCGGTTATCAATCCTGTATAGAGGCACGTAGCCAACTCTTTGTCAATGATTTCTAACGAATGATAGGCAATGATAAATTCATAAACCAATTCGCATGCGCTGCTGTATTTGTCATTACAAAAATAAATATCAAAATCCTCGGAAGGCGACTGATGATGGTCTATTACAATTTTGGGCGCGGTACTATTGGCAAGAAAATCTTGCATTTCATTGATACGCTCTTTGGAATTGAAATCCACCGAAAAAATGATGTCACAATTGTCAAAATGTTCTTTTACAAAGTCTTTTTTGGCATCGGAATAGATGATACTCTCTTCATTTTTGGGCATCCAATTATAGTATGGCGGATAGCTAGAAGGATAGATGCACTGCGCAAAATGTCCTAATTTTTCGAAGAATAATTTCAAGGCTAATGAAGATCCGAGCGCATCGCCATCGGGATTGTAGTGCGACAAAATCAATATTTTTTTGGGGGAATCCAAAAGCGATTGTACCTTCGCAATTTTATCCTTTGGAAAATTTTCCATACTATTTTTTAAAAATTAAAAGACAAAAATACTACAAAATTGAATATAATAAACGAAAATACTATACTTTTGCCAAAAATTAATTAAAAAGAGAAATGACAACGAATAGAACATTCACAATGATTAAGCCGGATGCAGTAGCAAACGGACACACAGGCGCAATTTTGGATATGATTATCAAAAATGGTTTTAAGATTGTAGCTATGAAGTACACTAGAATGACAGAAGCACAAGCTATGAAATTCTATGAAGTACACAAAGAGCGTCCTTTTTATATGGAATTGGTTAATTTCATGATTTCTGGACCTATTGTTTCGGCTATTTTGGAAAAAGAAAACGCTGTAGAAGAATTCAGAAAATTGATTGGAGCTACCAATCCTGCCGATGCTGCCGAAGGTACTATCCGCAAAACTTTTGCTGAAAGCATTGAGCGCAATGCTGTTCATGGAAGTGATAGTAATGAAAATGCTGAAATTGAAGGAAATCTTCATTTTGCAGCAAATGAAAGATTCTAAGATCTTTTACTCAAAAAAATATTTATAAAAGCATTGGATTCGTCCGATGCTTTTTTTTTACCTTTTTTGCATTGAGTTTTAAAACTAAAACAATATATTTGCGTTATAGTATCAAAATTATTTACCTATTATCAATATGAAACTACATTTGAAGCATTTGATTGTGTGGAGTTTGCTTGTATCCATGCCTATTTTCCTTGACGCTCAAGAAGAAAAATATTTTGACCCTCAACCCCAAAATTTTTTATCACAACTCAAAACCCTCTTTAAACTAAGTGCTAGGGAAGAGCTAGAGGTATTGTACAAAAATCTAGAACAAGCCTATAAATCGGGTCAAATAAGCGAGAGCCAACAAGAGAAAATGGTGGACATCCTCAATATAATGTATAGCCGAAAAATGCAGGTGTACCCTTATTACAAAAATTTCATTGAAGCTTCTATCTATGCACACAAAGCGGGCTATGAAGAGGAATTTTTGGACAAATGGTATTCTTATATGAAAGGTATTCTAAAAAATGCCAAAACAGGACAACACAAAGATTTTAATATTTTTGTGGATTTTTCAAATGATTTATTCTCAAAAAATTGTTTGGTTTCGGACAATTCCAAAAATTGGATGATCGATTCCAAAGATTTGCAGTTTAGCTTTATCGATGGAAAAACTTATATCAAAATTATGAAAACGAATATCAAAGGGTATTTCAAATTTGATACCTTAACGATATACAATACCAGCGGCGTTTTTTGTGTAAATGACAAAGATTGGAAAGGAAAAACGGGATTGATTTCTTGGAGCCGAATAGGCAATGCCAATGCCAATGCTACTTTCTCCAATTATAGAATCGATATGAATAAAAATGAATTTGAAATCGACTCAGTAAAATTGACCTATCCCGAATTTTTTCCACAGCCTATTTATGGCCGATTGAAAGATAGAATTACAAAAGAATTTGACTCATCTACGGTAGATTATCCTCAATTTTTCTCGTATGAAAAGAATTTTGAATTCAACAAAAACATAGCCAGCAATGTCAAATGTAAAGGGGGATTCATACTCAAAGGCAAAAAAATAGCTGTTGGCTCCGAAGCCGATGATTATGTGACTCTAGAAATTTATGCAAAAGACAATAAAACCAAAGTTTTTAGTGCCTTGGGACGTTCGGCTTTGTTTGAGCGCGGAAAATATGTAATGATGAACGAATCCAAAATTAACTTGTATGCCAAAAACGATAGTATTTCGCATCCTTTTTGCCAATTTAAATATGATATTGAAAAACGTGAATTGAGAGTGAATCAAGAGAATTTTGGAAGTGGAAAATCTAGATTTCGCAGTTCGTTTCACAAGATGAGCTTCGATACCGAAATGCTTATTTGGAATATAGATGAAGATGAAATCAAACTCAAAAACCTAGTTGGAAAAGGAAAAAATGCCAGCAAATTTGTTTCGGACAATAATTTTGACCAAAATACCTATAATCTTGCACGTACAGCTTCTACTTCCGATCCACTTTCAATGCTTTCAAAAATGAATGAAGCATCGCCCAACGGTGTTTCCGTTGAAGATTTTGCCAAAAAAATGGGCCCGGCTTTTTCGGTATCTTCGGTATTACCTATTTTGTTTTCGCTCGAAAAAGATGGATTTCTAAAATATGACCCTAGCACCAAAACCGTAAAAGTTAATGGTGAATATGCCAAATTTTATATGCTTGCCAATGCCAAAAAAGTGGATTATGACATTATTCGATTTAGTGGCTATGGCGAAAATTATGTGGGAGTATATAATATCAAAAACAATAAAATTTTTGCAAATCGTGTAGCCAAAATTCCTTTTAACGATTCCTCTCAAGTATACGCATTTCCATACGACACAAGCAAAGTTGTAATAAACAATAACAGACTTATTGATTTTGAAGGAAAGATTTTTGCGGGAAGAATGGACATTTATGGCAAGGATTTTAATTTCAATTATGATTCATTCAACATCAAATCGAACCAAATTGAACGAATGAAAATAAATATTCCAGACAAAGTAGATCCTACTACGGGGGAAGATATTTCGCTAAAACCTTTAAAATCTCATTTAGACAGTTTCAAGGGCATTTTACAAATCAACAGTCGATTCAATCGTTCGGGGATGCAATCGGCGCGAAAATATCCAAGCCTTACTACCACGAGCCATTCATACGTTTACTACAACCATCCCAATGTATTTGGAGGCATCTACGACAAAAAGAAGTTTTATTTTGAAGTAGCCCCATTCAAAAAAGACTCTTTCCAGTATTTTGTGGCAGATGCGCTCGCTTTTGACGGAAAGCTATACTCACACGATATTTTCAATGTATTTCCCGAAAAATTAAGGGTACAAAAAGACCTTTCCTTAGGATTTATAACCCAGACACCCGCCACAGGATTCAACACCTACAAAGGACGTGGAACTTTTAACGGACAAGTATCTTTGAGCAATCAAGGATTGGTAGGAAAAGGAACACAAACCCACCAAAGCTTGACGTTGGAGTCGGATAGTATTCTATATTTCCCCGAAAGAACCTCTTTGCGTGCCGAAAAAGTAACGATGACCGAGCGCAAAACACCCACAGAATTGCCTCAAATGGATGCCGACAGTATCCTTGTAGATTGGGAACCGTATAAAGATTCATTATTGATGGCATCGCCCCGAAAAAATCCATTCAATATGTTTAACAAGTCTACAGAAATGAATGGGTTGCTTGTTCTAACAGAAAAGGGACTTTTTGGAAAAGGATATCTTGAATTTCCAGAAGCAAAAATTGCATCCAACCAGATGGTTTTTAAATCTACCATAATGACTGCCGATACATCGTCTATGGAGATTAAAAGTATAGGCGACAAAGTCACTTTCAAGACGCCAAATGTGCGTACAAAAATGGATTTTGTCAAAAAAATTGGAGAATTCAAATCCAATGCGAGCGATATTTCTACTGTATTTGCTGAAAATAAATACAAAGCCGAAATCAATGAATTTACGTGGGATATGAATCGAAAAATATTGACTTTTACTTCGCCTCCAGGCAGTATAGGTTCTTTATTTACCTCAATTCACCCCGACCAAGACAGCTTGAAATACTACGCCAAAAAAGCCGAGTACAATATGATTTCATCAATAATCAAAATTGAGGGCGTAGAAGAAATTAGGATTGCCGATAGTAGAGTTATTCCCAATGACGGTAAAGTAATTGTATATCCCGATGCAAAACTTGAAACATTCCAAAATGCAACTATCGAAGGAGATACTACCAATGTTTGGCACGTTTTTGATAAATGTAAACTCGATATCAATGGGAAAAATGATATGATAGGATATGGAGAATACACCTTAATGGTTAATAATCAAAAACATACGATAAAACTTAACGCTATCCGAACCGTTAAAAAAGAGGTAGGCGTAGACAAAAAACGCAGAAGTATTTTCAACTATACCCTTGAAGGAAAAGGAAAAGTAGATCAAGGACAAAATATGAAAATATATAGAAATACCGATTTTTATGGCGATGTATCCATATTTACCAATAAAAAATATCCTCATTTCACGGGAAAACAACGCATCCTATTTGAAGCACCTGCCTACAAAACGCCTTGGTTTGAGGTAGATAATGAAATCAATGTAGAAGAGCTTTCATTGGTAAAAAAAGAACTAAAAACAGAAGAGGGAAAAGACTTGTTTACAGGATTTATGGTTAATAGATCCAATTCTGAAGATGCTACAAAAGGGCTCTATACAGCCATTATGAAAGAAAAAAATGCGGAAGAAGACCAAGTTTTGATGGACTGTAGAGGCGTAATAAGCCACGAAGCTACCAACAATCAATATGTTTTTGGCGATTCGGCAAAAATCTACGCAAAAGCCCCTCGAGGCAATAAAATTATCTATAAAGACAGCGCAGGAATTATAAAAGCGGAAGGAAAATTCAACCCACAATTGCAAATGGGCGGTATCCCAATCAATTTGGGAGGCGAAATAGACAACAATATGCTCGACAATAAATACCAATTCAAAGTTTCGGCGGGGATTAATCTTACATTAGACCCAAGACTTTTGATGACATTGGGCAATTTGATTTTGGCAGAATTTGGCGAAAACAAAGATGTAGCCTTCAACGCTACACTTATGAAAAAACAATTCAACGAAATTTTCCACCCTAGAGATTTGGACAAATTTGACCAAGATATTCAAAAATCGGGCACAGTAATGACGCCTCCAAAATACTCTCCGTTCAACATTGTACTTTCGGGCTTGCAAATGGAATTTGACAAAGAAGACCTTTGCTACCGTTCCAAAGCGGAGTTTGGACTTGTAAACCTAGGCGGTGTAATGGTAAATAAAGTAATGAATGGATTTTTTGAAATGGGCTATGGCGAATATCAAGATTTCTTTAATCTTTATTTCAAAGCAAAAAACAAAGAATGGATTTATATCACTTATGCCGATGGAATCTTGGGATTGGTATCTTCCAACGACAATTTCAACAATATGCTCAACGCCATAGACCAGAAAAAACGCTATGTGCGCAAGAATGAAAAAGAATATTACAAATACGTATTGGCCGATAATTATCAAGCCGATGAATTCTACAAAAGAATGAAAGGTGGTGGAAAATTCTCGCCTGAAGAAAAGCAAAAAGCCTTTGAATTTGAAAAACCAGCGGTAGATGAAAAAGCATTGAAAGAAGCACAAAAATTTGAAGAATCTACGCCAGATTTGGAACAAATTAAGAAAGAAAATGCGTATCAAGACAGTCTACTTCAAGAAATGGAGCGTAAAATAGCCGCTGAAGAAGCACAAGCCGAAAAGCTAGAAGAAGAAAAACGCAAAGCGAGAAAACTCCAAATGGAACAAGATCTCGAAAATGCTAAAAAATCGAGTATAGAGTCGCCAGTAGAAGAAGAAACGCCTGCGGCACCGGTTCAGGAAACACCTACAGAAGCACCAAAAGAGGAAACACCTGCTCCAACGGAAACGCCTGCGGAAACGCCAAAAGATACACCAACCGAAACGCCTACAGAAGGAGAAGAAAACAAAACCGAGCGAAATACCGAACCCGAAAAAGCGCCAGAGAAAAAAGAAGAACCGGCTAGCTTGTTCGATAAGTATTTCTAACAATTTCAATAAATCATTATCTCAAAAAGAGCGAATCTATTTATGTAGGTTCGCTCTTTTTTTTGTTTCTTTGCACTATGTTTATAAAAAATCCATACATTCAAATTCATATAGCCGTATTTCTGTGGGGATTTACCGCTATACTTGGCAAATTGATTTCGCTTGATGCCATAGAATTGGTTTTTTTCAGAATGAGTTTGGCCGCTCTAGGCTATGTCTTGATTCCCAAAACCCGCGAAGGATTTCTGGCATTGAGCAAAAAAAAATTAAGTGCGCTATGCCTTATTGGTACTATTATTTGCCTGCATTGGCTTAGTTTCTATGGTTCTATCAAAGTAGCCAATTCGTCTTCCTTGGCGCTTGCTTGCTTGGGTACAGGTCCACTTTTTACGGCTTGGCTAGAACCTCTATTCAATAAAGAAAAGAAAATTGCCCTCAACGAAATTTTCATATCCATTTTGGCTATTATTGGCATTGTTTTTATAGCTTTTGGCGATAGAAGTCAAAATTTTGAATGGAATGGCGCCTATTTTACCGCAATGCTTTTGGGTATATTAGCGTCGGTACTTGCAGCCATTTTTTCCTTGATGAATAAGCATTTTACGGCTGGAGTCAATCCCTTTACCATTTCATTTGTAGAAATGACGATAGGGGCGGTTTTGCTATCGCTCTTTTTACTGGCTACACACTCCTTTCCACAATTGAGTGCTATGTCTACTTCCAACTGGATTTATATATTGATTTTAAGCACATTGTGCACCAATATTCCGTTTTTATTGTCCATTTTTGCTATCAAAAAACTTAACCCTTTTGTCATCACGCTCACTGTGAATCTAGAACCTATTTACGGATTTATATTTGCAGCCATTTTATTTCACGAATACAATCAGTTTTCACTTCCATTTTATTTTGGGAGTGCACTTATTTTGTTATCCGTTTTTATCGAACCGATTCAAAAATTTATTTCAAGAAAATAATACCAAATTTACTTGTAAAATAGTCCAAAATATTTTTTGGGCGCATAAACCAGGCTTTTCGCTTTACTCCGCTTTGCTACGTGCTCGCTACAATCCTTTGCGCGGGGGTAGTCGTGAATTATAAGAAGTCTTATATATCGAATTTACACTTCCTGCTTAGGCTTTTCAATATGTCTAGGATGATACACCGAAGTAAAATTTCCCAAATATTTTTTACCTTCCAATACGTGTTTAGCTATTTGAAGATTGTCAATGTCCTCTTGGGTCACTCTTCTATTCATTGGATGCAACGTACCGCCTACTTCGCCTGGTTTTGCATAGGGGTCATATTGAAATTCGGGGCTTACGAGAGTTCCTCTAGGATACATAATGCCGGGTCTACCTTTTCCAATAAAGTTCAATTCTTTGGGATGTGCAAGCCCAATGCTATGGCCATATTCGTGCGCCACAGTGGTAGAACCTTTGTAGAGATTGGACACTAAAAAATACCCTGTGTTGGAGCCAATGCCATCCACCCACGAAATATTCAACGGCGAAAAATCTTCAACTCTAATAAAATTTAATCGAGGGTTCACATTGCTCAAAATATCTACATCGGATAGATATCTATCAAAAATAGCTTGTACTTCAAAACGAACGTTATAAGAAATTTCTTTGAATACAATGATTGCGTTAGGTTCATTCCACATAGTATTGATTTCATCTTCAATATGCAGCGCAATTTCATCGCTAGCGCTATCGCCATAGATAACAATACGAGAATGAATCACTATCTCTTTTGAATCTTCTATTAGTTCTATTTCGCCCATA
>CAZUUI010000018.1:0-8195 GCA_964622955.1 uncultured Chitinophagaceae bacterium
TTTAATAGTAATAAAATCAAATAGTTATAATAAAATATGTATTGCGTTAAAAAGTAAGTTAAAATTTGTGAAAAAATGTGTATTTTTGCAAGTTGATTTTTTTTAACTAATAGCTTTACGTAATTATATTTTATGGCATTTAATCTTTCGAATTACAAATTTTCATGTTCCAATCATAAAGGTAAATCCGTAATTTTTATCGATTTTCCTAAAAATGAAATCTTAACACAAGAATTAAAAGCAATGTTGAAAATATATTGGTCTTCCACACAAAAAAAATGGTATTGTATCGATATGCCTCAGTATCGCCGACTTTTGAATATTGCTATTCCTACAATGGATGAAATTATACCTGATGATATAGCGGACATAAATAAGCCTAAATATAATGCTATGGCAAGAAAACTTATCTTAAAAGGGTACAGTCCCCATACGCAGCGCAATTATTTACAGGAGTTTCATCAGTTTTTGATTAATATTAAAAATCATGATGTCGATTCTTTTGATAGAGAGCGACTGGCTGGTTATATTTTATATTGTATCAAAACGCTAAAACTTAAAGAATCTACTATTTTTAATCGTATCCATGCGCTTAGATATTATTATGAAGAGGTTTTAGGACGAACGGATTATATGTTGAAATTTCCCAAACCCAAAGCGTCTCATACGCTTCCAAAGGTATTGAGCAAAAAAGACTTGGCAAAGATGTTTGAAAAAACAGAAAATATCAAGCATCGATTGATATTGCTTTTGGTGTATGGTATGGGGCTTCGTGTGAGTGAATTAGTAGGGTTGAAAATAGAGGATATCGATTCGGGGCGTATGATGGTGCATCTGCGTCTAGCAAAGGGCAAAAAAGACCGCTATGTACCACTTCCACAATCGGTTTTGGCGCTTTTGCGAGAGTATTATGTAGCCTACAAGCCCAAAGAATATCTTTTTGAAGGTATGACGGGAGGACAATACAACATTCGCTCGGCACAATCGGTTTTTAAGCAAGCGATGAATCGTGCGGGTATCAATAAAAAAGTGGGTATTCATGGCTTGAGACATTCCTATACTACGCATTTATTGGAATCGGGTATTGATATTTCTTTTATCCAAAAATTGTTGGGGCACAAAGATATTCGCACCACATTGCAGTATGCAAAAATTTCGGAATCAAAATTGGCTCGTATAGCTAGTCCTTTAGATGATATTATGAATAAGAGTTAGCGTATAGATAATAGGTTTTTGTTAAATGAGAAATACTATTATGGTTTAGCGCTCCTGAATTACCATATGCTCTTCAAGGAATAGGCGTTCCTCTCGGGATTAGCAGAATAGAAACGTATCTTATAGCAATAAGTTACTTTAATGAAAATACATCTTTAAATTTTAAACTTCGTTTTTTTAGAATCGTTGCAATACTCGTAATTTTAACTTAACGCAATATAAACATAAAAAAAAGCTTGATTTATTTATTTTATCGTAATATTGCAATATTAAAATAGAATAGTTATGAAATTATCAGAATTGAAACAAGTATTGAGTCAAGTGGATGCACTTTTTTTTCAAAAAGAAGATGGAACCAAGATTCCTACGCATTTTCATATTACAGAAGTGGGAAAAATTACCAAAAACTTTATTGATTGTGGCGGTACGGTGCGTGAGCATTCGGTTGTAAATCTTCAGTTGTGGGAGAGCGTGGATCGGTGGCATCGATTGACGGCAGCGAAATTGTTGTCTATAATAGCTCTTTCGGAGTCAAAATTGCAGATAGCAGACGATGAGATAGAAGTAGAATATCAAGGTGCTACTATCGAAAAGTATGGATTGAGGTTTGAGAACGGCATTTTTATACTCACCAAAACACAAACGGACTGTTTGGCGCAGGATAAATGTGGCATTCCAGAGCTAGTAAATACGGTGAAAGAAAAAGTATCGGGCTGTTGTACGCCAGGCGGTGGTTGTTGCTAAAAAAAATATTAAAAATGGGAATAACGAAATCCTCGCTTTTTAGCGAATCGCAAAATCAGCTGGCGCAAATTTTTAAAGCGCTAGGACATCCAGCTCGCGTGGCTATTTTGGAATATTTGCTCAAGGCAAAGTCTTGTATTTGTGGCGATATTGTAGATGAGTTGCCATTGGCACAGCCTACTATTTCGCAGCATTTGAAAGAATTGAAATCGGCGGGCATAATTCAAGGAACTATTGAAGGAACTTCGGTTCGCTATTGTATCCATTCGCAGAATCTATTGTTAATTAAGTCTTTTATAGAAGAAATGGCTATGTGTAAATCTGAAAATAAATGTTGTTAAAATTTAAAAAAAATGAATAAGTTTAAATCTATTTGGGCTAGTATTACAGGAAGTGTCAGTTCAATCATTCCATTATTATTTGCTTGCTGCAAAAGTGGTGCTTGTGTGGGCGTATGTGCCAGCCCTATTACGTCATTGTTTGGAATTTCTACGGCAGGCTTGGTGTCTTCGCCTTGGTTTGGGTTTTTGGAGCCTGTTTTGATAGCCGTTAGTGCGGTGTCGTTTACGATTTCGTATTACAATATTTATGTCTTGCCCAAATATACCGCTAGCTGTGGTACAGGCTGTGACTGTGCGCCGTCGCCAGATAAGAGAAAACAAGAATTGTACTCAAAAATAATTTTTTGGGTAGGATTAATAGCCAGTTTGGTGTTTTTTACTTACTTTGAAGTGCAAAAACATCGAGTAGCCAGTCAAAAAGCAGCTACCGAAGTGGTGGAAGAAGCGTGCTGTGCCGAAGGTGAATCTTGTGAAAAATAATAATTAAATTTAATAGATTAGAATGAAAAAAAGATTGCAATTTTTAGATAGATTCTTGACGCTTTGGATATTTCTGGCTATGGCTATGGGTGTGGGGTTGGGATATTTTGTGCCTTCCTTTGCCCATTTGGTGCAGACCTATTCGGCGGGAACTACAAACATTCCCTTAGCTATTGGGCTTATTTTGATGATGTATCCTCCCTTAGCAAAAGTTAATTTCAACGAAGTGCCAAAGGTTTTCGAAAACAAAAAATTAGTCTTTACTTCATTGTTTATTACCTGGATAGTAGGCCCTTTTTTGATGTTTTTGCTCGCTATTTTATTGCTACAAAACCATCCCGAATATATGACAGGCCTTATTCTCATCGGTATAGCGCCTTGTATAGCTATGGTGCTGGTATGGAGCGAGCTGGCTGGCGGAAAGCGAGAAGTCGTAGCGGGATTGGTGGGGATTAATAGCGTGCTACAGGTATTATTTTTTAGTTTATATGCCTATTTTTATCTTGAAATAATGTTGCCTTTGTTTGGGATTAAAGGATTAGCTATCAATATCACTGTCGCTCAAATAGCCGAAACGGTGGGGATTTATCTTGGTATTCCATTTCTATTGGCCATTTTTAGCCGATATTTTTTAATAAAAATGAAAGGTGAAGTATGGTTTCAGACAAAATTTATCCCCAAAATTTCTCCGATTACATTGATTGCACTACTTTTTACGATTGTAGTTATGTTTAGCCTCAAAGGGCAAATGATTATGGAAATACCCAAAGATGTTTTTGCGATAGCCGTGCCATTGGTCGTCTTCTTTTGCATACAGTTTTTTGTTTCCTTTTTTGTAATGAAAAAAATGGGTGCGACTTATGAAGAAAATGCGGCGATGTCATTTACGGCATCGGGCAATAATTTTGAACTGGCCATAGCCGTGGCAATTGGTGTTTTTGGGATCAATAGTGGACAGGCATTGGCAGGTGTGGTAGGCCCTTTGGTAGAAGTGCCTGTGCTAATTTTATTAGTGAAATGGTGTAAAAAAATTCAATCAAATTATAAAAAATAAATTCTTATGAATATTCTTATTCTCTGTACAGGCAATAGTTGTAGAAGTCAAATGGCGCACGGCATATTGCAGTCATTGGACAATACTCTTAATGTACATTCCGCAGGTACGCAACCAGCCGATGCTGTCAATCCCAATGCTATCAAAGTAGTAGCTGAATTGGGGCTGGATATAAGCCATCACAAACCTATGTTGGTCGATACTTATTTGGACAAGCCGTGGGATTTTGTCATTACCGTTTGTGGCGGTGCCAATGAAAGTTGTCCTTCGTTTTTGGGGCAGGTAAAGCATAGAATACATATAGGATTTGAAGATCCTGCAGATGCTGTAGGAACGCCTGAAGAGATTCTGGAGGAGTTTCGCATTATTCGAAATCAAATTTTGGTAGCGTTTTTTAGCTTCTATCATCAGCAATTGAAATAATAATATAATTTATTTTTTTGTAGAAAGACCGCTATAATTCTATTAATTATTGTATTTTTGTCTTTCTTAAATTTATAATCTCATGAAAAAAATACAATTTATTATTCTCATAGTCTTCGTCAGCAATATTGTTTTTGCTCAAAATAAAGAGTTTAAGCAAGCTAAAGATTATATTTATATATATCAAGCTTCTAGAAAAATAGCAGATTTGGAAAAAGCAAATGAAAATATAAAAATAGCGATTACTAGCGATAAATATGCAAATGACCCTTCGGCTCTTTATTATCATGGGTTGATTAATAAAACCTATTATGATGCTTTGGCTGTAAAATCGCCAGAGTTAATTTATACGGCATATAATAGTTTCAAAAAAGCATTGACTTTAAGTCAAAAATTTGAAGAAAAAGATCAAGCCCTTTTATTTATGAAATATTTGGGGTTTGATATGTATGGGATAGGAATAGAACAGTTTAATGCCAAGAATAATGAGAAAGCATTTGAAGCCTATAAAAATTTGATGGATTTGAATCAATTTTTGAATTCAAAAGGTGAAAAATTGGCGTTGACCGATCCAAATACAAAAGAATTGGCAGAGGTGAAAACGAGCGATATTATTAATAATTATGTTGTCTTTGCATCGAGCGCAAATAAAAAAGAAGAGGCATTGGCGGTTTTGCGCAAGGAAATCATTGTAGAACCTTCGGAAGTGAAATACTTGCAAATTACACAATTATTGCAAGATAATCCCGATAAAACAGAATATAAAAAATGGCTTCAAGAAGGGGTAGCAAAGTATCCAAATAATAAGGATTTGATAATTGCAGATATCAATACAAATATTGCTGAAAAAAATATTCCAATGGCAATAGAAAAATTGAATAAAATCATTTCATTAGATCCTAAGAATAAAGAATATTATATGCTTCTTGGCAATATTTATGAAAATCAAAAAGATTTGACAAATGCAAAAAAGACATATAAAAGTGGATTGGAAATTGCTGCAGAAGATTATGATTTAAATTATAACATGGGTGCAGTTCTATATAATGAAGCTGTTAATGTTTATAATTCATCAAAAAATGTCAAAGGAAAGCCAAATCCGTATGCTCCTATTTTTACAGAGTGTAAAAAATACTTTGAAAAATGTAAATCTTTGAGACCTGAAAAAACGGAGGTAGACAAATTAATAAAAAAAATTAATGAAATAAAGTAGTTTTGGTATAGAATTTGAGAGGATTAATTAGTAAAGGAAAAATCTATATGAAAAATTATTTTTATATTTTGGTTGTTTTGATTTGCAATCAAATGTATTCTCAAAGTTTTACAACCGTTAAAGTCCCTGTTAAAAGTGGATATAAAACGTTTTTAAGTCTTGAAAATAAGTCATTTACAGAAAAAGATCAAACGGGGTGGGATTTTGCAATAATTGATGAAAGACACGAAATAGGTGCAAAAATTAATGAATATAAAGGTGTACGATTGTGGAAAGTGTTTAAAGACACATCGTCTTTTAGTTCAATTACGCTTTTGGATACTACAAATCGTACAATTAATAATACACAATATCTTTATTTAGGTGCTTTTGATTCGATGTATATCGATAATATGTCTAGTGTAGTCAACCCTTATTATCAATTAGGATTAGGCAAAATGTACAATACGGTTGCAGATCCATATTATTGCTATGGTGATAAGTGCTACATCATCCAAAGGGCCAATGGCGAATATGGAAAAATGTATTTATCTTCATACAAAAATATAAATAATGAAAGAATATACACTTTTAGATATGCAAAGATTGACGGTACTCAAGATGGATATTTTCAAGTGAAGAAATCTTCTACTTTTACAAAGCATCATTCTTATGTAAATTTATCTGATAAGAGTTATACAACAAATTTTGAATTAAATGACGCTAAAACTTGGGATTTAGTATTTAATTCATATGAATCAAAGTCTGGAAATGTCGTAACCAAAAATCCAATGGGCGTATTCTTAAATAATGGGGTATTGAATATTTCATTTTCTGAAATACCCGGAAGACCAAGTTCTTATGACATACCTACGGTATATACACAAGCGTATGATGCATTGGGATTGCCTGCTTCTGTCAATTATGACAAAAGATTCGAAGGATTCAAGTTGTTGAGCAAAAAACAAGATCAAATTCTCACGAAATGGATGGACGTAAATGGTGATTTGACTGCAAATTATAATTTCTTCGTAAAATCAAATGCGGGTACTATTTTTCATATCTATTTCACAGGCTTGGATAAAGTGAACAATACGGTAGATGTAAACATAAAGAGAGTATCTAGCGCTATAGAAAATATTTCTAAAAACAACAATTATCAATTTGAAAATAATACAAATGAACTCAAAATATACTCAACTCTAATAGAAGAGAAAGACTTTGAGGTAATGATATATGATATGATGGGAAGATGTATTGGGAAATCTGAAACGAAAAATGGAATGTTGTCAATTGAAAAATCTAATTTGAAATCTTCTTTTATAATAGTTCAAATTAAAAATAATCAAAATATTACAAGTCATAAGATTGCTATGCTAGACTAATTATATTAAATAAGCTATGTCTTTAAAATGCTCATTTTTAGTATTCTTTATCATGTTAAATTTTAGTTTAATAGGGCAGAATACTGAGCATTTTAATATTCTTAATACCGATACAAAAGATGCCGTATATGGAGCTAATGTTCTTTTTTATAAGGAAGGGAAATTGGTAGGCATAGCACGTAGCGATGAAAATGGAAAAATTGATTATAACCCCGAGTTAGATTTTGAATATTTTGAAATTAAAAAACTTGGATTTCAAACACTAGTGTATCCAAAAGGAACGAGCATTAATGCTGTATATATTAAGCCTAGGCCCAATGAAATAGAAGAAGTGGTTATTACGGGACAAATAATTCCTGGAAATAAATATCAATCACCTTTTAAACTAAAATATTATTCAAAGGAAGAGATAGAAAGTAAAAATTCGGTAAATTTGGCTGATTTTCTTCAAACTGAAAATAATTTTCAAGTTACTCAAGATGCTGTTTTGGGTACAAAAGTTTCGCTCAATGGAATGAATGGTCAAGATTTGAAAATATTAATTGATGGAATACCTGTAGCAGGAAGGCTTAATGGCACTATAGATTTTTCTCAAATTTTGCTTAATAATATTGAGCGAATTGAAGTTGTAGATGGACCACTGTCCGTAATCTATGGTACAAATTCTACAGGAGGTGTTATCAATCTTATATCAAAAAGTAAAGTGAAAGATGAAATTGCCTACAACGCTAATTTATACGCAGAAAGTGTAGGGCAAATTAACCTTAATGCTTCAATTTCTGCAAATAAAAATGGAAATCAACTTCGTTTTGAATTAGGTAGAAATGTATTTTTGGGTTGGGACCAAAATTCCGATTCCTTGAAAAATGCCATAAAACCTATTTGGAGAGATGAAAATTGGAATCCCAAAGAACAATACTTTGCTAATTTTTCGTTTTATAGAGTATTAAATAAAAAATCAAAATTGCACCTTAAATTTAATGGTTTTTGGGAAGATATTTTAAATAAACAAAATCCCGCTTCGGCCTATTCCGAAAATGTAATTGATGATCAATATAGAACATCGCGTATTAATATAGGTGGTACTTTTGATACTAAAATAAATAACGAATTTGAATTATTACAAAGTGCAAACTTTACTACATTTGTTAGAACTACATCAAATTATAATCAAAATTTAACTACTGCAAGACGAGTTTTACTCAAAGAGACAGAAGAAAATTTCTATAATTTCTTTTATAGAGGTATTCTGCGCCAAGATGCTTTTAAGACAAAAATAAAAGTATTGTACGGTATGGATCTGAATATAGATATGTTACAAGCACAAAAAATATCCAATCAAAGCAAGGCCTTGTATGAAG
>CAZUUI010000018.1:8205-15417 GCA_964622955.1 uncultured Chitinophagaceae bacterium
ACACTTGTTTTTTCAGCCGGGACTTCGTTTTGCCAATAATTCTTTATTTCCTAGTACTCTTGCTCCAACTTTTAATTTTCGATATGAAATATCGAAAAAAGCAAGTGCTCGTCTTTCTTATTCACACGGGTATCGAAATCCTGAAATCAAAGAATTGTTCTTTAATTTTGTAGACAATAATCATAATATTCAAGGGAATCAAAGTCTACAAACAGAAGAAAATGATAATGTGCAATTAGGATTTGATATCAAATCAAATAAAGAGGACGATAAACCACATTCTTACTCTACTTCTTTTACTATGTCAGTAATTGCCAAAAATAAAGCTATTGAAATTGTTCCTGTAAATGTTGCTAAAAATGAATTTCAATATCAAAATATAGGAAAGTTTAATTCGATGATATTTTCTATTGATAATAGAATGAAGATAAATAATGTCATGTTTGGGTTAGGGGCTAATGTATCGGGCTATTCAAGATTTTTTAGTAATACGGCAAATCAAATAAGCCAATTTATGTTTAATGGTTCGGTTAATTTAAATTGTACTTATACACACAAGCCTTGGGATACAAAATTTACGTTATTGTCTAAGTATTATACAGCTACTACTTTTGCCGTGTTGAATATTACCAATGATAGGGTAGAAACTACTCGAATTCCTAATTATATAATGACAGATTTTAATGCGTCCAAAAATTTTCTTGAGAAAAAGTTATCTATTACTATAGGCGTTAAGAATGTGTTTAATGTGAAGAACTTAAGCGTTTTGGGGTATAATGGCAATTTTCACAGTGCAGCTGGTTCAAATGATGTAAATTTTTTATGGGGACGATCTATTTTTACTACGGTTAATTTAAATTTATCTAAATAATATGAAAATAAAATATTCGTTTTTGGGAGGATTTATTTTGATGTCTTTGTTATTGTCTTGTATAAAAACTATTGATGGACCAATAACTGTATCAAAACCTACTTATACTTCTTTGGAAATCCCCTTGACTAAAGATTATAGTCAAAAAGTATATTATAATTTAGCTACAAAAACTATTGTAAAAACAGTAAATACATATAGCTGGGATATCGCTTTTACTAGTGATTTGTCTAGGAAAAATAAAGTGATTTTAAATTATGCTTTTGGA
Source organism: uncultured Chitinophagaceae bacterium (assembly GCA_964622955.1). Taxonomy (GTDB): domain Bacteria; phylum Bacteroidota; class Bacteroidia; order Chitinophagales; family JADJOU01; genus CHPMRC01. The sequence goes on from CAZUUI010000018.1 coordinate 9,345, forward strand.
GATATCTGCAAAGGTATGAATACTAATAATACAAACTTCAACATAACATATACCAATAATTATCTGGAAGCTAATTCTCTAAAGTTTAAATATGCTAATTTTTATGAGAACAATGCAAACTTATTTGACAATTCGCTTTCATTCTTTAATAATGAATTGGCCTCAAATCAAAATGTATTTATTGTAGTGATTGAGCCAGGTCGAATAAAGAAAGTTCAAATTTTGGAGTATACCAAAACTAAAGTAGTTTTTAAGCATGGGAATATTGATAATTCAGATACAGTAACAGTTACGATGCCATTGAATCCAAACAATAATTACAACTATTATTCCTTTAAAAATAAAGACTTTGTTTTTGTAGAGCCAACAAATAATACTTCTTGGGATATTGAATTTACAAAATATACAACCCTTTTGACTGAGTTTAATAGTACAAGGTATTATTCGGTTACAGGTGCTATATTCAATCCTTCAAAGAATCATCAATATACTTATATAGAAAATGTAAATATAAACGATATTGATAAAGCCAAAGCTTCTTCGCTCAGTCTAAAAACAGATTTGTTAGGTATAGGATATAGCTGGAAAAAATTTAGTAGTCCTACAAATGATGGATTCTATTCTATCGAACCAAGAACTTATATCATTAAAGATGATTCCAAATATTATACAATTCAATTTACTGAATTTTCAAAACTAATTGGCGGCACATCTGAAAAAGGCTATCCACAATTTTTACAAAATAATTTATAATACAAATTCATAATAACTATGTCAAATAAAGAGCAATTTATATCAGAAATGCAAGCAGGATATACTTTCAAAGGCGAAAGTATTTTGATGGGATTGGGGAAAATAGATGATGAAATACAGAATGATGCCAAAGTGTATGCACCCTTGAAAATGTTTAATAGACACGGACTAATAGCAGGTGCTACAGGAACTGGAAAAACGATTACGCTACAATCGGTAACCGAAAGTTTGTCCAAAGCGGGTGTTCCTTGCTTGATAATGGATGTAAAAGGCGATTTGAGTGGTATAGCTATGGCGGGCAGTAGCAACTCCCGAGTGGAAGAGCGAAATGCCTTGATGGGGATAGATAATAATTATGAGGCAAATCCTGCCGAAATGCTCAGTATCAGTAATGAAAAAGGAGTGCCAATGCGCGCTACTGTGAGCGAGTTTGGTCCAGTATTGTTCTCCAAAATTTTGGGATTGAACGATACACAAGAAGGCGTAATGTCCATGATTTTTAAATATTGCGACGATAATAATTTGCCATTGTTGGATTTAAAAGATATTAAACAAATATTGATAAGTGCCAATGAAGAATTAAAACCCGAATTGACAAAATTGTATGGTTCTTTTTCTCCGGCTACGTTGGGTACTATTCAACGAAAAATTATTGAATTGGAACAACAAGGCGCTGAAAAATTCTTTGGCGAAAAATCATTTGAAGTAAATGATTTGATTAGAAAAATAGATGGAAGAGGCGTAGTGTCTTGTTTCCGATTGGCAGATATACAGGATAAACCCAAGTTGTTTTCTACCTTTATGCTTTGTCTTCTTGCCGAAATTTACAATAATTTTGAAGAAATAGGCGATCCCGATAAACCCAAATTAGTGATTTTTATCGATGAAGCGCATTTGATATTTGAAGAAGCTACAACGGCGTTGAAAAAACAATTGGAAGCTACTATTAAACTGATTCGTTCAAAGGGAGTGGGTATATTTTTTATTACTCAAAATCCTGCAGACATTCCAGAAGCAATTTTGGGACAGTTAGGTATGAAAATCCAACATGCGTTGCGTGCTTTTACTGCCAAAGATCAGGAAGCTATCAAAAAAGCTGCTGAAAATTTCCCAATGTCCGATTATTACAAAATAGATAAGACCTTGATAAGTATGGGAATAGGAGAGGCTTTGTTCACTTCGTTGAACGAAAAAGGTATCCCTACACCATTGGTTCATACCTACATGAAACCGCCTTTGAGTAGAATTGGTGTATTGACCCCTGCGGAGCTGGATGCCTTGATTTCAAATTCTGAAATTAAAGCTAAATATAGCGAAGTAATAGACAGAGAAAGTGCGTATGAAATTTTGAATAAAAAAATAGAAAATGCTACGGTAGAAGCTGGCGAGAATAGTGCTACACCAGCGGCGGAGAAAGAAGAAGAAGGTGGTGGTTTTTTTGAAGCTATTGGCAATGCAATCAATAGTCCTGTTGGAAAAATGATAACGAAAGAAGTAACTCGTGGACTGCTGGGTGTATTGGGCTTGAAAGGAACTGGTACACGTAGAAGAACAGGTCTTTTTGGTTAAAATTATATTAATTATTAATGTCTAAATGCAATCAGGAATGATTTATAAAGAAATTATCCTTATTTTTGCATTTTTAATACATAAAAAATAACATCGTGGCTTTAAATAAAGATTTGAAAGTAGCGTTTTTGGCTATTCTTTCTATTATTATCATGGTTTTGGCATATCAGTTTATGCGAGGTACACTTATGCACAATGCAGAACCTATCTATTCTACGCATTTTACAAATGTAACCAGTTTGAAAAAATCGGATAAAGTATTTTTAAACGGTGTGCAGGTAGGTGTAATCAAAAATATTGATTTTGCAGATATAAAAAATCCTAATAAGATCAAAGTTGATTTTTCGGTAAATCCTAGTCTGCAATTGCCAAAAAATTCGGTTATAGAAATTATTAGCTATAGCTTGATGGGAAACAAAGGGTTGAAAATCAATATGGGAAATGGCGCATTTGCCAAAGCGGGTGATTTGTTTGAAGGAATGAATGAAAAAGGTATTTTGGATGGAATTTCCGAAAATGTAGGACCGCTAGCCGATCAGTCTACCATTATGATGCAAAATGTGAATACTCTTTTTGATAGAAAACAGCGCGAAAATTTATATGTAACCATCGGCGAGTTGAATAAAACTTTAGCAGCATTGCAGACTATGGTCAATTCAAATCAGACGGCAATTAATGGAACTTTGGGCAATGTAGAAAAATTGACCCGTGCTTTGGCTGTAAAACAAAATGATATAGCCCAAATCATTTCTAATACAAAAGAAATGACTGCACAGATGAAAAATGCCGATTTGTCCAAATCGATGAATAAAATGAATCAATCAATGGACGAACTCAATAAATTGATGGCAGATATCAATAAAGGAAAAGGCTCTTTAGGGAAATTGATGAAAGATGAAGAATTGTACAACAAACTGACCAGTACATCTAAAAGCGCGGATGAATTGCTCAAGGATATGAAAGAAAATCCTAAGCGCTATGTGCATTTTTCTGTTTTTGGTGGCAAAAAATAGTTTTGAATACAAACGAATTTTTTCGCATGAACGCTAAATGGGGGATATTATTCTGTATTTTATTTTTTAATGTTTCGTTTATAGTTGCTCAAGAAACCGCTCAAGTTGAGATTTTGTGGAGCGATGAAGCCATACTAGAATTTGTAGAAAATAATCCCGTGAAGAGACTCGTGGGAAATGTTAAGCTGCGACACAAAGGCACTTTGTTTTTTTGTGACAAAGCCAATATCTATCATACAAATAATGTAGATGCCGAGGGAAGTATTCGAATAGTTCGCCCTTCGGGGACTACCGTTACGGGAAAATTTTTAAATTATTACAGCGATCAAAAATTAGCGTTGATTCGAGAGAATGTAGTGCTCACCGATAAGAAATCAAAGCTCTATACGCCCGATATGACCTATGATATGAATGTAGAGACAGCCTATTTTACCAATGGAGGTAAGGTTGTCAATGATTCTACCACCATTACTTCCAAGCACGGAACCTATTATACCAAAACCAATCAGGCTTTTTTTAAATTTGATGTACAACTGACCAATCCCAAGTATAAACTAAAATCCGACACGCTAGAATACAATACCAAACAAAAACGAAATTATTTTTATCAAGCTACCACTATAGAAAATGATAGTGGCTATATTTTCTGCAATAGAGGGTGGTATGATGAGGCTACCAATGAATCCAGCTTTGGACGTGGAACAATTATCTACAATCCCCCTCAATGGATTATGACAGATTCTATCTATTACGACAAGAAAAATGAATTTTCTAGAATTTATAAAACCTTTGAATATCACGACACCACTACAAAAGTTCATATTTTTGGAGATACAGCCGATTATTACAGCAAAGAAAAACATATTCTAGCCTACAAACGACCTTTGCTGGTGTATGAAACCGATAACAAAAATCCGCTACTCGTACGTGCCGAAATACTGGAAAGCAAAGAACAGAATGGCAAAAAGTATTTTTATGGACATAAAAAAGTTCGTATCTATAACAAAGATTTTCAGGGAGTTTGCGATAGTTTTGATTATAGCGAAAACGATTCGATAATGCGAATGCGTATCAATCCTATAGCGTGGATTATGGAAAAAAATGTAGCGACTCAATTGACAGGTCAAGTGATTTTTATGAAACTGAAAAATAAGAATTTAGAAAAAATATATGTCAATCAAGATGGATTAATCGTCCAAGAAGAGACCAAAAGTTTTTATAATCAAATCAGTGCCGATACCATTAATATTTTTATGAAAGAAAAGAAAATGGATAATCTGCATGCCATTAAGAATGCCAAAAGCATCTATTTTGCAAAAGAAGAACCCAAAGGATATTTGGGATTGAACAATTCGGAAAGCTATCGCCTCAAAGCCCTCTTTGACGATGGAAAACTATCCAAAATTATCTTCTACGATCAACCCAAAGCCATCTTTTATCCTACCAAAGATATCAATCTCCAGAACAGCCGTTTATCCCTTTTTAAGTGGCTGATTGAACAAAAACCAAAAGATGAGAAGGACTTGTAGAAGGGATTGAGGTAATAATTTATAAATTTTTAATAAAAATAGTTGAATTTGAGAAAAAAAGATTATATTTGCACTCAAATTTGAAGTAGAAATTGATAATGAGGGAAGCTTAAGCTTCCCTATTTTTATATAAAAGGGGTATATGGATTTAAGTGAAAAAATAAAATTAAAATTGAGGAAATGGTCGGAAGACTATTGTCGCCAGAACGATTTGTTTCTTGTAGATGTAACCGTTATTGGGCTAAAATATAATGTATACGCAGATTGTATGACCAATATCACCATCCAAGAATGTGCGAGATTGAATAGACATTTGCAAGAAAAATTGGACGCTGATAGCGAAGTGCCCGAAGTTTATACTTTGGATGTATCTTCGCCAGGAATGTCCAATTCTTTAAAATTGCCGATTCAATATCAAAAAAGATTGAACAAAGATTTGAAGATTACCAAAACCGATGGCATAGATATAGAAGGGAAAATTGTACATGTAGATGATGAAGGAGTTGAGGTGGAAGTAACAATTCCAATGAACAAAAAATTAAAACAACCCGAAAGGATAGAAAAATATTCATTAAAATACAACGAAATAAAAAAAGCATTAATACCCATAAAATTTAACAAAAAATGAGTAATATAGATTTGATTGACTCGTTCTCCGAGTTCAAAGAACAAAAAGGAATTGATAAAGTAAAAATGATGCGTCTTCTTGAAGACGTATTTCGTACATCATTGAAGAAAAAGTATGGAAATACCGATAATTTCAGTATCGTAATCAATACCGACAAAGGACAAGTTGAGATTTACCAAAGTAGAGAAATTGTAGAAGATGATCAAGTAGAAGACTCTATCAAACAAATTGGAATCAGCGATGCCTTGAAATTGGACGAGAGTTTTGAGATTGGCGAGGAAACCTATGAGCAAATCGAAATTCATGAATTGTCTCGTAGAGCTATTATGGCTGCAAAACAAACGTTGCATTCAAGAGTGACAGAATTGGAAAAAGACGAAGTATACAAAAACTACAAAGATAGAGTAGGCGAAATAGTAACAGGCGAAGTATATCAAGTATGGAGAAATGAGGTTTTGATCCTTGATAGCGATGGCAATGAATTAATTTTGCCAAAAAGCGAACAAATCAAATATGATTATTACAAAAAAGGCGATAACGTAAAAGTATTGTCTGGTAAAGACAAAGGTAAGACTGGAAAA
>CAZUUI010000019.1:0-13174 GCA_964622955.1 uncultured Chitinophagaceae bacterium
AGATGATTTCTTATCGTTTTTTAGATAATGTAATATTTTTTTAACCCATTTTTTTCATCGACCTCTGGACGGTATTAGTGATTTGCGATTCTTTATTCATCGTCCTTTGGATGATGTTAATGATCAGCGCTCCTTTTTTTCATCGTCCTTTGGATGATGTTAATGATTATCGCACCTTTGGTGCTTGATTATCTTCAAAATTTCACAAAACGCTAACAAATTATAAAGGAATGACTAGGGTACATAAAAGCGCTAAAAGCGCATAATCAAAAGCCTTGGGCAACGTCCAAGGCAGTAAAAGAGTGTTCCTAAAAAATAATTTTAAACACAATAGAATTTTGTTTAATTTTGTCATTGAAAATCAAAATTGAAAAATTAACTATATCAAGATTATGCCGCAATCCATAGCCTACAACTACTTGCATATTACCTTTAGCACAAAATATCGAGAACCTCTAATCGATGAAGCGATAGAAGAAGAATTATTTAAATACATAGGTGGAATCTGTAAAAATCTGGATTGCAATCCTATAAAAGTTGGTGGTTATAGAGATCACATTCATATTCTTTGCGTATTATCTCGTAAAATTGCTTTGATGAAACTTTTAGAAGAAGTAAAATCGCATTCTTCAAAATGGATTAAAACTAAAGGAGATAAGTATAAAAACTTTTATTGGCAAAGAGGTTATGGTAGTTTTTCCGTAAATCCAGCTCAAATAGATGTTGTGATTAGATATATCGAAAATCAAGCTGAACATCATAAAAAAAAGACTTTTCAAGAAGAATATATGGCTTTTCTGAAAAAGTATAACGCTGAATATGATGAAAGATACCTATGGGATTGATTTTGAATTTTTTTTCATCGCCTTTTAGACGATGTTAATGATTCAGTACCTTTTGGAGCTTGAATGACTTAGCCCTTTGGACGATGTTAATGATTTAGCACCTTTTTTTCATCGACCTCTGGACGATGTTAATGATTATCGCACCTTTGGTGCTTATTTTTTTTCATCAAAACAGCATTAAACGCTAAAAATTAAACATAATGATTAGGATATGAAAAAGCACTAAAAGCGCGAAATCAAAAATCTTGGGGATCGTACAAGGTAGACAACCCATAACATTTTAGCAAGGATAATAACGAATTTTCATTATATTTGTAGCTTGCAAAAAATAGAGCAAAAAAATGGATAAAAATTTTAACGCAAAAGAAGCGGAAGCAAAATGGTTGAAGTATTGGGAAGAAAATAAAACGTTTCACTCAGAAGTGAACGAAAAACCTTCGTATACGATAGTCATTCCGCCTCCCAATGTTACAGGCGTTCTCCACATGGGGCACGTTCTGAACAATTCGTTGCAAGATTTTTTTATTCGAAAAGCCCGCAAAGAAGGGTTTAATGCGCTATGGGTTCCCGGAACAGACCACGCCTCTATTGCTACGGAAGCCAAGGTTGTACAAATGCTTCGTGAAAAAGGAATTAAAAAAAGTGAACTTTCTCGAGAAGATTTTCTCAAACATGCATTTGAATGGAAAAATAAATATGGTGGCATTATCATCAGTCAGCTAAAAGCGATTGGATGCAGCTGCGACTGGAGCCGTGAAGAGTTTACAATGAACGATGACTACTACAAAGCGGTGATTCGTGTTTTTGTAGATTTGTATAAAAAAGGTTATATTTACAAAGGAAAACGTATCATCAACTGGGATTGCGAAGCCAAAACGGCATTATCCAACGAAGAAGTAATCTATAAAGATACGCCCGAAAAATCGAAGCTTTTCCATATAAAATATGCAATTGAAGGCAGTTCGGAGTTTTTGACAATAGCTACTACGCGCCCCGAAACTATTTTTGGCGATGTGGCCATAGCTATTAATCCAAAAGATGAGCGATATGCGCATTTGAAAGGTCAAAAAGCGATAGTACCACTTATAAATAAAGCCATTCCTATTATTTTTGATGATTATGTAGATAAAGATTTTGGGACAGGATGCTTGAAAGTAACGCCTGCACACGATATCAATGATTATGAAATAGGCGTAAGACACGAATTGCCATTTTTAGATATTCTTAACGATGATGGCACATTGAACGCAGATTGTTCTTATCCTGATTTTGTAGGACTAGACCGTTTCAAGGTGCGAAAAATGATAGAACCTTTGTTGGAAGAAAAAGGACATTTGGCCAAAGTAGAAGAAATAGAAAATAAAATAGGACGTAGTGAGCGAACGAATACAGTGGTAGAGCCAAAATTGTCGCTTCAATGGTTTATCGATATGAAGCGATTGTCCAAAAAAGCGCACGAAGTAGTAATGAATGACGAAGTAATTCTATTTCCAGCATTTCACAAAAATACATATAATCACTGGATGAGCAATGTGAGAGACTGGTGTATTAGCCGTCAATTGTGGTGGGGACATCGAATACCGGCGTATTATTTACCTAATGATGAATTTGTAGTAGCAGAAAATATTGAAGAAGCTTTTGAATTAGCAAAAAAAATAGATCCACAAATTAAAAAAGAGGATTTGCGTCAAGATGAAGATGTATTGGACACTTGGGCCAGTAGCTGGTTGTGGCCAATGGAAGTTTTCAAAGGCTATGCAGACGACTGTTTTGACAAAGAAACGGGCAAAATAGATTTGAGCAAAAATAAAGAGCTGAATTATTATTATCCTACAAAAATGATCGTAACAGGTTCGGATATTTTATTTTTCTGGATTGCACGTATGATTATTGCGGGATATGAATACACCGATACCAAGCCTTTTGAAAAAGTATATTTGACTGGAATGGTGCGTGACAAACTCGGCCGCAAAATGAGCAAACAACTTGGAAATAGTCCTGATTTGTTTGAATTGATCGATCGTTTTGGGCTGGATAGCGTGCGTTATGGAATGATGAGTATTTCGCCTGCGGGAAATGATATTCTTTTTGATGAGAAAAGTCTGGAAATTGGAAGAAATTTTGGAAATAAACTATGGAATGCATTCCGACTTGTAAAAGGATGGGAAATTTACGAAGGTAAAAACGACGAAAATCAAGCGGTTATGGATTGGTTTTCGGCAAAACTTCAATTGCAAGTAAATTCGTATCTTCAAAATATTGAGAATTTGAGAATTTCGGAAGCGTTCAAAGATTTATACACGTTTATCTGGGACGATTTTTGTAGTTGGTATTTGGAACTTATAAAACCCGACTATGAAAAACCAATAGACCGTTATACTTATGACCAAACAATTGTGTTTTTTGAAACAATTTTATCTGTTTTGAACCCAATTATGCCTATCATTACCGAAGAATTGTGGGAAAATGCTCGCGAGCGAAAAGCAGGTGATATTTGTGCTTTGGCGCCACATCCTTCTAAAAAAGAAGATGTAAAAACGGAGTTGGAATTGATTAAAAATAGCGAGGCATTTTTTGAATTAATCATAAAATCAAGAGAAGTACGTGCTAATCTAAAAATGAAGAACAGAGAAACTATTGGATTGAGTATTGACGCTTCATTATTGGAAAAATTGAATAGCTTTGTTCCCAAAATCAAAAAATTAATTTGGGCTGAAACGATAGATACCGATATTGATTCCAAAACACAAAATGCGCTTTTGATTGAGAATAAAAAAGTATTTGTAAACAGCGAAAAAGCTATTGATAGCACCGAATCGAAACAAAAAATAGCAGAGGAAATCAAATATATGCAAGGCTTTATCGCTAGTGTTGAAGCAAAATTGAAGAATGAGAAATTTGTAAACAATGCGCCTGAAAAAGTGCTTGAAATGGAACGTAAAAAACTTCAAGATGGCATAGAAAAATTAAAAAGTCTTGAAAATCAACTTGCAAACTTATAAATGAAATATATTTTTAACTTATAATCTTTACCCCCTTATGAATCATAGAAATAATAGAAACAAAAAACAGGATTATGAATAGGCTTATAGCTTTAGTTCAAATCTTATCAACACCATTCACAATGCCATTAAAAATGACAAAGTGGTAACCATAGAATACCATTCAAGAGAAAAAGGCTTGACAAAAAGAGAAATTGAGCCAATGGATATAGTAACTCGAGATGGAAAAACTAATTTGGTAGGCTGGTGTAGACTCAGAAATGACTGGAGAACTTTCCGTATGGATCGCATCAATTTCATTGCCATTCAAATTAAAAATGGATTTGAACCAAGAGAGGGTTACAACAGAGCAGATTTTGCAGATGCAAACTCTGAGAGCTTCGCTATGCCTCAAAAACAACAAAATCCAACAGCCAATGGTCGTCCAAACAAAGAATTGAGTTTTGAAAATAGTTTTGGAAAAACGATGACGGATAATAAATTGAACTTATCTAATAGCGAGAATATCGTTACCTATAGCGAAGACGAGGAAGATTTGGCGATGTAAATATTAGAGGGATTAGGTTTTAGGGGTTAGGTTTTAGGAATTTGTAATTTTACATTACTTTATTCAATAGACTCAGGCTTTAGCCTGAGGAAGATTTTATATAAATAATTGATTATGAATAAACCCACATTGGTAATTGGTGCCTCGGAGAATACCGATAGATATTCAAATAAGGCAGTAAATATGCTCCGAAAATACAATCATACGACTTATGCGTATGGTCTTAAAACAGGAATAATAGCCGATGTAGCTATACAAAATGAATATTTCTATCCCGAAGCATTGGACACTATAAGTCTATACCTCAATCCAACGAATCAAACCGTTCATTTTGATTATATCATAGCACTCAAGCCTAAACGTGTCATTTTCAATCCAGGCACTGAAAATCCTGCACTCTATCCTCTTCTTGAAGAAAAAGGAATAGCCTACGAAGAAGCTTGTACGCTGGTTTTGTTGCAGACGGGGCAGTATTAGGGGAATTATTTTATAACAGAATATGCAATACCAGTTTCTGTTAGATTGCCATTGGAATCAAACAACGCGGTATTTCCATTCTTGGAATCGTGCCAAGCATACCGAAACACCATAGGTTCTTCATTCATCCAATTACAGACTTTGATGATAAATTGATTAATTTCTTTTTGCTGAAATTTGAAAGGTTCTTTTTTGCTACTGGATGTCGTTTGAGGTGCAAATTCGGTTATCCATACGGGTTTATGATATTTCTTTATAATTTTCTGAATATCTGAGATAAATTTATCGGGATTACATCCTTTATACCAATGAACACAAATATAATCAATTTTAGGATTATAAAAGATGAATTTATCCAGCCAATTGGAATCTTTTAAAAGATTTCCTGCAATAGCTGGACTTCCTATTTTATTTGTTTTAGCCACTATTGTATCCCATTTATCAAATGCTTCAAAAGCTGCAATATTGGCTTGCTTTGGATGATCAGGTTCATTAAACGCAAGAAGAATATTATAATGTTTCAGCACTTTTATTTTCTTTAGCGAAAATAGCATTGGTACAAAATCAATTTTTGTATTGATTTGAGATTCTAAATCCCAATTATAATACCACGAAACGTTAAGCGAATCGAGATGATTTGCTCCAAATCCTTTTTTTTCAGAAAGACCAAATCCTTTTTTTTGTGAATGAACAAAACTAACTTGCGTAACAAATAGAATACAAAAACATAATTTTTTCAAATGTCTACAAAATTTTAATCAAAAAATTAGAGTAACAAATGTATTATATCTTTAGTCAACAACTACATTTTTTTTCATCCAATTAAAAATAGTTGATCTCGAAACATTGAATTTTTTGGCCACTTCACTTGCCGACAAATTATGTCTAAGTTTATATCTCATTATTTTCAACACATCTTTCTGCGTATAAGTCATTAGACGTTTGCTTTCTTTATTTGAAGAAACAGATTTTTCTGTATTTAAAATAGCATCTTGTAAAGCCAATAAATCTAAAGTACCACTTATTTTTTGAAACGAAATTTTTTCTATAGATACATCATTTTGATTGCTTTTTTTTGCTAGCATATCTTTAAAAATCTCACTATAATTAGGTGTAGAATTTACTACGGTTAATATTGTCTTATCCATTTGTATATAGTAGTTTTAGGAATATTATATTTTTTAATAGCATCTTGAATGGTCAATTCATTATTTTTCACTTGATCGATTATAAATTTTTTTATCTCAAAAGTGTATACATTTTTTCGTATCATTAATTTCTCTTTTCTTTCGCCATTTTCAGCTTTTTTGGGAGTAATACCTGATATTCCGTGATGTAATATTAAATGACCGCTATACAATCTAAAAAAATCGATATTAAAAAACTTGCTCCATTTAAGCAAATCATCAGTTTCAATACTTTTTGAAGCGAGCATAGATATTACTTTATGTTTTGATACATTTAATTTCCTTACTACTTCATTTATTTTTACACCTTCTTTTTCTATGTATTCGGAAATAACATTTCCAATATGCAATTCTCTTAAATTTTCCATAATGTTATCAATTTATGAATTAACAAAAATTAAATTTTATGTAAAGAAACAAAGATCTAAGCTTATATTCAACTTTTTATATACAAACGGTAAAAAAAAACGACTTAATGGGAATCGGGAATAGATTTTAACTAAAAATATGTTAAAATTATTTTTTATTTGTAAATTTTGAAATGATAATTCCTACTACTGCTACCATATAAAACTGCCCTATCATACCAAAAAAAGCAGTTGTCAATCTTGACATATCGGTAATAGGATATATATCGCCAAAGCCAATACTAGTGAGCGTAATAAAGCTAAAATAGGATAATTCATTATAAATTAAAGCGGGTTTTCCATAACTAATGCCGTGAAAAGATTGAGGATAATGGGTTTCTATAAATACATAGCTAAAAACAGCTATCATACTCAAAAGCATATATCCACAAAAAGTACCTATAATTACATTAATCTCTACTTCTTTTGTACGAGTAATTTGAAACATTACTACAGCCAATATGAAAGAATAGTATAAGATAAAAAACAAAGTAATAAACTCAATAAACCAAAGTGCTTGATTGAAAAACACAAAACCAAATGGAATTAATACACTGATTAAACCGAGAATATTTCTAACAATTTTTACCTTTCTATTATGTTCTACAAAAACACCAAAACTGGCAATTGCTATTAAAAACATATTGAAAGGCCATATATATTTTATGTATATGTCATTATCGGTTACAAAAATTTTATCAAAAATCAAAAGCAATAACGCTGCTAACAAAAATTCGTAGCGATATGTGCTAAGCTTCGTATGGATTTTTTGATGATTCATTTATTTTGAAATACTAAAAATTAAAATGCATTCAAAAACGACTTTATTTCCTTCGTCAATTGACTATGAAGTGGTTTATTAGGATCGGCATACGAAGTTTGATTTTCCATAAAACTATGTACTTCTTTCATCACATGATTCATATCTTTCAAAATCACTTTTTTAGCGATTGGAGCACATTGCGCTAGCTTATCAGCGTCGGAAACTTCTACTTGTAAATCTTGGTCTCCTTGCAAAATCAAAATTGGCATTGATAATTTTGTAATTTCGGTACATGGATTTTTATTAATCCAAGAAATCATATAAGGCTGTACACTCGGTCTAAAGAGCATATACATCATTTTATCTACCGAATCTATTCGTTGTCCTTTTTTGAGAATGGATAAATAGGAAGTAGCCTGAGGAAGTAAAGCAGGCATTCGGGAACCAATTTGCTGCATAATTATGGAATCTGCCGAAGCTCCAGGCCCAGCCAAAGAAATAAATCCTTTTACTTTTTCATTGTTCTTTGAGGCTAGCATTCCTATCAAACTCCCTTCACTATGTCCCAACACTATAATTTTTCGATTTGATTTTGATGACAGTACATCTATCCATTTCTTGACATCTTCTACCATCGTATCAATATTCATATCCTCTTCGTTGAGATTTTTAATTTGACTTTGTGCTACGCCTCTTTTATCAAATCGAAAAGTAGAAATCCCTTGTAAATACAAACTATCTGCAAGCATTTTGAGACTATTATTCTTCATCGATGGATTGTTTCCATCTCTATCCGTAGGGCCGCTTCCTGCAATCATCAAGACTAAAAAACGGTCTTCTTTTGATGTAGTTAATTCTCCTTTCAAAGCGCCATTAGGTATTTTAATTTCTAATTCTTGCTTTTGCTGAGCATTTATCCCCAAAGAGATATACATTAATAATGCAATTATGTAATTTGTTTTCATTTGTAAATTATTTTGCTTCTAAAACTTTATCCAAAAACTCTCTTACGGCGCCATTTCCTCCCGATTTATTCAAACGATAATCTACATGCGGAAGAATACTTTCATGTGCATTGGCAGGTGCAGCGGATATTCCACACCATTGCATTACTTCTAAGTCTATTATATCATCGCCTACAAAGGCTATTTCTTCGGCATTCAAACCCAGTTCATTTGCCCATTTTTCGGCTACTTCACGTTTATTGCTTCTAAAAGCATGGACATATTTAATTCCCAGCATTTTGGCACGCGATTCTATCATATCTTTGGCTAATGAAGCTGCACTGATAATTCCAATTTCTATCCCCGCTTCAAGGCTGCGTCTAATACCTTCGCCGTCATGCGCATGAAAACGCTTGGTTTGCGTTCCATCATGATGTACATATATGCCACCATCGGTAAGTGTGCCATCTACATCCAATAGCACCATTTTTATTTTTTCTAATGATTTCATTTTTATAATTTATTCAAATACTTGTTTTGTTTTTTTGCCATTGGTATCATACAAAAACCATTTTCCAATTTTTTTTCCATCTTGGTACTCGCCTTCTTCTTTTACCATTCCATTATCATAGAACACTTTATACTTTCCATTCAAAACATTGGCACGATACATACCATTTTCTTTAACTTTACCATTTGAATAATAGGTCTCAAAAGCACCACTTTTTTTCCCAAATCGATAACTGTAGCGACTAGTAGGCACTCCCATTGAATCATAATCCATAATTTGTCCTTCTAACTCTCCGTTCAAAAAATATGATTGATTTTGAATTTTTCCATTTTCCCAATAGGATGCATAAGTTCCTTCATTTTTCCCATATTTATAATATGCTTCCAATCGCTTATTACCATTATCATGAAAATCAATCCATTTCCCGTGCTTTTTGCCCTCTTTGTAGTATCCCTCTGCCAGCAAAACCCCTTCTTTTGAATACATTGTCATACTTCCTTCATCTATACCCAATTTAAAATTTTTGGTTAAATATACTTTTCCATTATCATAAAAATAAGTCCATTCGCCATCTTCTTTATCTTCAAAATATCTACCCGAAATTTGTTTTTGACCATTTGGGAAGTACAGTTTATAAGCACCTTGTTTTTTTCCTTGCGTATAATTTATCAATTCTTGCACTTCTTCATTTTCATAATATATCCAAGTCTCGCCATGCCTTTTTCCATTTACAAAATTCTCTTCTTTCTGAACTTTTTGAGAATTAGGGAAATACGATTTGTACGAACCATCTTTTAGGCTATCGGGAATTTCCAATACCATTTTTGGTTTTTGTATAGGTTTTGCTTTTTTGACAATTTCCTTTTTTTGCGCAAACAAAATAAAAGGAATCCAACAAATTAGCACAAACAATAATCTAAAACGCATATCTATTTTTTTTTATATAAACTTAAAAAAACCACTATTTATTATGCAAAAAAAATTAGCTCAACCACAATCCGCACAAACGATAAAGTACTCTTGCTCCTACATTGGCATCCCACACATTATTTCCTACTTCGTTCAAATCCATTCCAATGATTTCTTTTCCAGCAGCTTTGACTTTGTCAAATAAATAAAACACACTATCAATATCAAATCCTCCGGGTACAGGTGTGCCAGTATTGGGACACAAAGCAGGGTCTAACCCATCTATATCAAAACTTATGTATATTTTTTGAGGCAATGTAGCTACAATTTCATCGCAAATTTGAACCCAAGATTTTCCCTCAATTATTTGTTTTTTAATTGCTCTATCATAGAACACTTGTACATTTTTGTCATTATATATAGCCAAATTGGATTCTTCTTCACAAAAATCACGAATTCCCACTTGACACAAAGAATTTACCCCTTCCAATTTCAATGCATTGAACATAATAGAAGCATGAGAATATTCAAAATATTCATACGAATCTCTCAAATCCATGTGAGCATCTATTTGTAATATTCCAAAAGAAACACCAGAATCTGATAATGCCTTGAAATAGCCAAAAGGTGTACTATGGTCTCCCCCCAATAGTAAAACTTTCTTATTTTGTTGAATTAAATTTTTCGTACTATCATAAACATATTGAATCATTTGCTCACAAGCTGCATTTACTTTTTGAATATCTTGTTTCAAAGTAGCATTTGTTTCGGGATTTTCACCTATTGCTTGAAGTCTTATAGCTTCTTTTGCCAAGGCACGATGCTTCTTGCTCAACTGAAGTATTTCATCATTAGAAGGAACAAAATAAATTCCTTTTTCCCAAAAATTGCCATAATCAAAATCAAATAAATCTACTTGCAACGATTCTTCTTGTATAAGCTGTGGAGCTTGTGAAGTTCCCTCAGCATACGATACTGTCACATCCCACGGCACAGAAATTACCACAAGGTCACTTTCCACAATATTCTTTGGAAGACCATATAAGTTTCCATTATCTAAAGCGATATCATTTGGATTAAAATCTGTCATTTATTATTAATTATTTTGGCAAAATTACTAAAAAATAAAAAGAGCTTGACATAAATGTCAAGCTCTTTTCTGAAAATTCAAAAACTTATATTTACAATTAGGATTTTTATAATTTTTCTTCTTGATATAATAAATGTCTGATTTTTGCTAAATATTCAGGCATCATTCTCAAAGTGGCAAAATACTTCATTGCTTGCCTCGCTTCAAGTGCAGGAGAACCATAATATCGTTTTCCACCTTCAAGATTTTTATCTACATTTGACGATGCTAAAATCACAGCATTGTCTCCTATAATTAGACCTTTTGAGATTCCAACTTTGCCATACAAAACTACATTATTTCCAATTTTTGTCTTTCCAGCAATGGCTACTTGAGCGCATAAAAGACAATTTTCTCCAATTACTACACCGTGTGCTATCTGTATTTGGTTATCCAATTTTGTTCCCTTTCCAATAATTGTATCTCCAGAAACTCCAGCATCGATAGAACAATTAGCTCCAATTTCTACATCATTCTTTATTATGACTCTTCCTATCGTGTGCATTTTATTATAAATACCTTTTTGTACATTATAATAAAAAGCATCTGAACCAATGGTTGTATTGGCATGGATAATGACATTATCACCTATAATCACATTAGGATAAATAGTCACATTAGGATAAATTATACAATTTTCTCCAATTTGAACATTCTCCCCAATAAAAACATTTGGAAAAACTTTTGTTGTATCTGGAATTATTGTATTTGTAGCAATAGCATTATTTGAAAATTTTGTAGGGAAATAAAACTTAGCAATTGTATTGTATGTCTGGAAAGGATTCTCCGAATATAATATACATTTGCCAGCTACGGGCTCTATTTTCTTATTAATAATAATAAAACTTGCTGCACTATTTAATACTTTATCGTAATATTTAGGTGTATCTACAAACGTTACATCACCTATTGAGACTTTGTGAATTTCATTGATACCCAATACTACATCACCAAAATTATTTGACAAGATCTTTAATCCAAATTGATTGGATAAATCATAAATAGAAATTGGATTGTCAAAAATCATTTAAAAAGTTGTTTATAAAGTAGACGAAATAAAAAACATAAGGGTTGCATAAACACAAAAAAAAAGCAACACTATAAAGTGTTGCTTTTTTATAACAATTAATTTATAAATTAATCTTCTTTTTTCTCTTCAGTAGCTTCTTCTACATTAGGAGTTTCTTCAACAATTTCTGAAGCAACTTCCTCAACTACTTGTGTATCTTCTACTACAGATTCTTCAACAATTGCAGCCTCTTCTATTGTTTCTTCAACAACTGGTGTTTCTTCTACTACATTATTTACTACAGGAGCTGATGTAGTAGCTTTCTTTCTACTTCTTCTAGTTTTACCAGCTGTACTTGATGATTCTGTTTTGTATACTTCGTTAAAATCAACTAGTTCTATCATTGCCATTTCAGCTGCATCAGATGAACGAAATCCTAACTTGATAATTCTTGTATATCCACCTGGTCTTGTTGAAATTTTATCAGAAATAGTTCCAAACAATTCTTTGATAGATTCTTTATCTTGCAAATAAGAAAACAAAATTCTTCTATTGTGTGTGGTATCTGTTTTACATTTCGTCAATAAAGGCTCAATGTGTTTTCTCAATTCCTTAGCTTTTGCAAGCGTAGTATTGATTCTTTTATATCTAATTAATGCATTAGATAAGTTTTTTAATAAGGCGTCTCTGTGTGCCTTTTTTCTTCCTAAGTGATTGATTTTGTTACCGTGTCTCATTATTTTACTGGTTTAAACTAAAATACACCGTATCAGGTATGTATTTAGAAATTAAAAATTTAATTTTTTTATTGATTATTTATTAAAAATCTTCGTGTAATCTATATTTAGCAATATCCATACCAAAAGAAAGTCCTTTCTCTACCAATAGCTCTTCAATTTCGATTAATGATTTTCTACCAAAATTTCTAAACTTCAATAAATCATTGGTATCAAACTGAACTAACTCCTCTAATGTTTCAATTTTAGCAGTTTTCAAACAATTGAAAGCTCTTACTGATAAATCTAAATCTTCAAGTGGCGTTTTCAATAATTTTCTCATATATGAAATATGCTCATCAACAACTTCTACTGCCTTAACTTCAGGAGCATCCAAAGTGATATTCTCATCTGTTAACAACAATAAATGTTGAACCAAAACCTTTGCTGCTTCTTTGATTGCATTCTCTGGATGAATTGTTCCATCGGTTTTGATATTCAAAGTTAACTTCTCATAATCAGTTCTTTGCTCTACACGAAAATTCTCTATAGTGTACTGAACATTCTTAATTGGAGTATAGATTGAATCAATTGGAATATAACCAATTGGCATATCAGGAATAATATTTTCCTCAGCTGGTACATAGCCTCTACCTTTTTGAATTGTAATTTCCATATTCAATGGAGCAGCTCCATCCAAATTACAAATTACAAAATCAGGATTCATT
>CAZUUI010000019.1:13184-15358 GCA_964622955.1 uncultured Chitinophagaceae bacterium
GCTTGTTTGTCAATTTTAATACTAATTCTTTCAGAAGAACTTTCATTGGCAGAAATATTCTTTAATCTGATTTGTTTCAAATTCAAATTAATTTCTGTAACATCTTCCAAAACACCTGGAATTGTACTGAATTCATGTTGAATTCCATCAATTTTAAAACCTACAATAGCGTATCCGCTCAAAGAGGATAATAAAACTCTTCTAATTGAATTACCAATTGTAACACCATATCCTGGCTCCAAAGGTTTGAACTCGAATGAACCTTCAAATTCATTCGATTTGTTCATTACAATTTTATTGGGTTTTTGAAAAGGTAATATAGACATTTTATATACAATTAAAATATAGTTCAAAAATTATTTAGAGTAAAGCTCAACGATTAATTGCTCGTTAATTTTCTCTGGAATATCATCTCTTGTAGGAAATTGCATGAATTTACCTTCCATTTTTGTATCATTTACTTCCAACCAACCAAAAGATCTTTCTCTATTAGCTAATGCAGAAGAAATCAATCCTAACGATTTTGACTTTTCTCTTACAGCTACAACATCTCCTGGTCTTAATGAATAAGAAGGGATATTAACAATTTTATCATTAACAGTTATATGCTTATGCAATACAACTTGTCTTGCTTGACGACGAGAATTTGCAAATCCCATTCTATAAACAGTATTGTCTAATCTTGCTTCTAATAATTGTAACAAGATTTCACCTGTTACACCTTGCTTACTTGTAGCTTTCTTGAAAGTTTTTTCAAATTGTCTTTCCAAAACACCATAAGTATATTTAGCTTTTTGTTTTTCAGTTAACTGAATAGCATATTCACTTTGTTGCTTTCTTCTTTTTGAAGGTCCGTGTTGACCAGGTGCATATTTTCTTCTTTGAAAATATTTATCGTAGCCAAAGATTTCTTCTCCAAATTTTCTAGCTATTTTTGTTTGTGGGCCTCTATATCTTGCCATATTATTATTATATTAAAATACTATCTAAATAAAATTCTTAAAAAATATAATGTTTTATACTCTTCTTCTTTTTGGAGGTCTACATCCATTGTGAGGAATTGGAGTTATATCCTTAATAACAGAAACCTCAATACCATTAGTCACAACAGTTCTAATAGCACTTTCCCTTCCAGCACCAGGACCTTTTACGTATACTTCTACTTTTCTCAAGCCAGCTTCGTATGCTACTTTTGCAGCATCTTCACATGCTAATTGTGCAGCAAATGGAGTATTCTTTTTTGAACCTCTAAATCCTGCTTTACCAGCACTACCCCAAGATATTACTTGTCCAGAATTATTTGTAAATGAAATGATTATGTTGTTAAAAGTTGCATTAATATGCACTTGACCTTCTTTTTCAACTTTTACAATTCTTTTCTTAGCAGCTTGTTTAGTCGTCTTTGCCATATCTATTTTTTATCTCTAGTTATTATTTACTTACTTTCTTTTTGTTAGCAACAGTTTTCTTTTTACCTTTTCTTGTTCTAGCATTATTCTTAGTTGATTGGCCTCTTAAAGGTAATCCTTTTCTATGTCTAATACCTCTATAACAAGCGATATCCTGCAATCTCTTAATACTCAATTGTATTTCAGAACGCAATTCTCCTTCTACTGTATACTCATCAGCTACCACTTTATTCAAAAGAGCAATTGACTCTTCTGGCCACTCATGTACTTTTAGATTTTGATCTATATTACATCTTTCCAAAACTTTAACTGCTGTACTTCTACCTATGCCATATACATAAGTCAATGCAATACAACCTCTTTTGTTTTTTGGTAAATCTATACCTGCTATTCTTGCCATATTTTATTTATTTTAACCTTGACGTTGTTTGAATTTAGGATTCTTTTTGTTAATGATATACAATCTTCCTTTTCTTCGTACGATTTTACAATCGACACTTCTTTTTTTAATAGATGCTCTAACTTTCATTTTTCTTATTATTTATATCTAAATGTTATTCTTCCTTTATTTAAATCATAAGGACTCATCTCAACAGAAACTTTATCACCTGGCAAAATTTTTATATAATTCATTCTCATTTTACCAGAAATATGTGCTATTATCTCATGATTATTTTCTAGACGTACTCTGAACATAGCATTAGATAATGCTTCGGTTATTGTTCCATCTAATTTTATCAAATCTTGTTTACCCATATTTTTTAG
>CAZUUI010000020.1:0-15292 GCA_964622955.1 uncultured Chitinophagaceae bacterium
AAACCCCTGTTTTGGGTGGATTTGGTAGAGATGTAACCAAAATGGCTGTGGAGGGAGTTCTTGATCCTATTGTTGGTAGAGAAAAAGAAATTGAAAGAGTTTCTCAAATTTTGAGCCGAAGAAAAAAGAATAATCCCATATTAATTGGAGAGCCAGGTGTAGGTAAAACAGCCATTGTAGAAGGTTTGGCATTGAGAATTGTGAATAAACAAGTCTCTCGAATATTGTTTGACAAAAGACTAATTATGCTTGATATGGCTGCTTTGGTGGCTGGAACGAAATATGGAGGTCAGTTTGAAGAGCGTGTAAAAGCTATAATGACTGAGTTGAAATTCATACTATCGTAGGTGCTGGAGGCAGTTCGGGAAGTTTGGATGCTTCCAACCTATTCAAGCCTGCATTGGCAAGAGGCGATTTGCAAGTAATTGGCGCATCTACACTAGATGAGTATCG
Organism: uncultured Chitinophagaceae bacterium; assembly: GCA_964622955.1. GTDB lineage: Bacteria > Bacteroidota > Bacteroidia > Chitinophagales > JADJOU01 > CHPMRC01. Next base: position 454 of record CAZUUI010000020.1, read on the forward strand.
ACAATATGTAGAAAAAGATGGTGCTTTGGCTAGAAGATTTCAACAAGTTTTGGTTGAACCTCCTTCGGTTGAACAAACCATTCAGATTTTGACAAATTTAAAACCAAAATACGAAGAATATCACAATGTATTCTATGATGAAAAATCAATAGAAGCTGCAGTAAAAATGAGTAATCGCTACATTACCAAAAGATTTTTGCCCGACAAAGCTATTGATGTATTGGATGAAGTAGGTGCTCGTGTGCATATCAAAAATATCAAAGTGCCTCAAGAAATTTTGGATATAGAAGCGGGATTGGAATCCTTGCGTTTGGAAAAAGAACAAGCTGTAAAAATGCAAGATTATCAGCAAGCGGCTACGATTAGAGATAGAGAAATGGAAATGAAACGCAATTTTGAGCAAATGAAGCAAAATTGGGAAAAAGATTCCAAAAATTCTCGATATCCAATCACCGAAGAGCATATAGCTGAGGTTATAGCTATGATGACGGGAATTCCTGTAAATAAAGTGCATTCGCAAGAATCATCTGTATTGAAAGGATTGGCCGATGAACTAAAGAAAAGTGTAAAAGGACAAGATACCGCTATTGAAAAAATAGCAAAATCAATCCAACGTAATAGAATTGGACTAAAAAATCCTAATAAACCTATTGGAACTTTTATCTTTTTGGGCCCTACGGGAGTTGGAAAGACTGAATTGGCAAAAGTTTTGGCTAAAGAATTATTTGATTCTGAAGATGCACTAGTTCGTATCGATATGAGTGAATACATGGAAAAATTTGCTGTGTCTCGTTTAGTAGGTGCTCCTCCAGGATATGTAGGTTATGAAGAAGGAGGACAATTGACCGAAAAAGTAAGAAGAAAGCCTTATTCTGTGGTTTTATTGGATGAAATAGAAAAAGCGCATCCCGATATTTTCAATTTGTTATTGCAAGTCTTTGATGATGGTATTTTAACGGATGGATTGGGACGAAAAGTTGATTTTAAAAATGCGTTAATCATCCTTACGTCAAATGTAGGGGTTAGAGATTTAAAAGATTTTGGTTCGGGGGTAGGTTTTGCTACGCAAAATAGACGCGACAATATGGATGAAATATCAAAATCGGTATTGGAAAAAGCACTTAAACGAACTTTTGCACCTGAATTTTTGAATCGTATCGACGATGTAATCTTGTTCAATTCCCTTGAAAAAGAACATATCAAAGCGATTGTAGAAATATTGCTCGGCGACCTCAAAAAACGTATGATGGAGTTAAATTACCCATTTGATATATCAGCAAAAGCTATCGATTTTATCTGTGAAGTAGGATATGATGTGCAGTTTGGTGCTAGGCCGCTCCAACGTGCTATTCAAAAACATATAGAAGATGCGTTGGCAGAGGAAATCTTAGAAGGTGAATTGGCAGAAGGTAAAAAATTCTATGTAGACTACAAAAAAGAGAAAATTGTAGTGACAAGGAAGTAGGAGATCAATAGCCTCCAGATTTATCTGGAGGAGAAAATAAGATGCAATTCAATAGCCTCCAGATTTATCTGGAGGAGAATTATAATATCAAATCCTTATATTCAAAATAAGTCTGAAATCCTGTTTCTGAAATTCGATTTTTAATTTTATTTGGTTCATCATCCGCAAGACACAAAATAAAATCGCCCCCCCAAGCGCCTAAGCTTTTCGTGAAAAAAGGCAATTCTTTAGCGAGGGTATGACTTATTTTTTCTAATTTCAAGACCTTACTTACGATATCTTCGTGAATTTTGAGGAAATAAAGCCAATCTTTAAAATTTTGTTTTCGAATGAGCTCGCTTGTGATGAAATTCAAATCATTGATAGCTATATCTTTTTCTTTTTTGGGCAAATTTCTATAATATTGTATCGCTTCCCTGGAGTTTTGTTTTTGTCCTGTATAAATGAAAAAAAGATGCGGTTTGATAGATTGCGCTATAGGAAAGGATTCTATACTGCGGTTCTCGCTATCCAAATTTGTATATAATAAAGCTTCTGATGCAAAAGCACAGGCTATATCATATCCCGAACCTTTGAAAAAAGTATGATTGAGTTTATAAGGATCTATTTCAAAAAAATCGGCAATCAAAGCGATAAATGTACTACTAGAACCCAAGCCCCAAGCTCGTTCAAAATCCAAAAATAATTGAAAAAGATTATTGATTTTTTGTTCAAAATTTTCAGGATTTTCTTGTTTCACATAATTCAATATCTGAAACAATAAGGAGGATTCTTCTGAACTAGGATCTAGATTAAAATCTAATTTTGTTTCTATCCAAGGTGTTTTATCATTTAGAAATGCCTGCCACATTGGATTTTTTGTAGGAGTTACGGTCATACTTTGCCCATATTGAGTAGGCATAGCCCAACCTGTAGCCCCATCAAGAATAAAATATTCAGAAGTTAAAAGCAATTTTCCATTTGCTTTTTTTTGATAAATTGGTGTTTCGTAATTAAACATTTATAGAAGTATTGGGTAAAAGAGAATTTCTCAATTTATCCATATAATTTTTCACTTCGCTGACCGAAATCACTTTGTCTTTGAAGTAATTTTCTACTTCTTTTGCCTCTTCTACCGTAGCTTTTAGTTCGGCAAGAATATTGGATAAGTGCATTTTCATATGACCAACTTGAATTCCAGTTGTCACAAGGCTTTTTACTGCAGCATAATTTTGCATAAGTCCCACGGCAGCTACTATTTGCATCAATTCTTCGGAATTGGGATTGCCGAGCATTTGAAGTGAGATTTTTGCAAGCGGATGCAATTTTGTCAATCCACCTACTGTACCCAATGCGATAGGAAATTTTAAAGAGAAATGAAACGTATCTTCTTCTATCCAAGCGTGCGATAAACTCTTGTAATGTCCATCTTTGCTTGCATAGGTATGAATACAACTCTCTACGGCTCTAAAATCATTTCCTGTAGCAATAACTACGCTGTCGATACCGTTCAGAATTCCTTTATTGTGTGTAGTTGCTCTATATGTATCTACCTCAGCTATTCTAATGGCTCTCGCAAATTTTTGCGCAAAATGATTGGGTGCATAGCCATTTACAATACCCAAATCTTCAATTTTGCATGAAACGGTTGCTTCTACCAAACAATCAGGTGTATAATTCGATAAAATACACATATTGATTTCTATCTGTCTTTCTTCTTTTTCAAAAAAATCGGAATTTTCTATTGAATCCGCCCAATCTTTTCCTACTTTTTCAAGAATGGAATTGATAAAATTGGCACCCATACTATCACACGTATTGAATTCTAATTTCAATTGATAATAATTCGGTTCGAGATGCGTCAGATCCAATAAATTCATTGAAAGAATACCGCCTCCACGTTTTTCCATATTGGCTGTAAGCTCTTTGGTGTTGGCTAATAATGACGCTTTGTTTTTATCAAAAAACGATTTAAGTTTTTCATTATTTCCATAAAAAAAGAAATGAACTTGTCCTACTTTTCTGTTGTCTATTACTTTGGTTTTGATACCGCCTCGTTCCATCCAGAATTTAGCAGCATTGGATAGTGCAGCAACTACGCTACTTTCTTCCGTAACCATCGGTACGCAATAGTCTTTTCCATTAATCAAAAAATTGGGAGCTACACCAAAGGGTAGGTGAAAATTGGTAAGTGTATTTTCACTAAATCCTTCAAATTGTTTTTGAGCCTCCACATTATCGTACCAATACCCTGCAAAGTTTTGTAATACTTCAACTGGACTTTCGTATAAGAAATTTTTTGCAAGCCACGAAATCTTGTCGTACTTACTCAATTTAGAAAAACTAGATACTTTTTTCATTTTTTCGATTAACAATGGCAAAGATAAATTATTTTTGCGACATTTATATAGGTTTTGTATAATATTTAAACTTTTTTGAATTTTAATATACAAAAAAATGGACATAACAGAAGTTCGATTGGATAAATATCTTTGGGCAATTAGACTATGCAAGACACGATCGCTTGCTAGTGAGCTAATAGAAGGCGGTAAAGTAAAAATAGACGGAAATGCAACTAAGCCTTCAAAAAAGGTTAAAATAGGAGAGGTGTATCGAGTTCATAAAGATGAAATTATAAAGGAGGTCAAAGTATTGAAATTGTTGGATAAACGATTATCGGCAAGTCTAGTGGCGGATTATTATGAAGAAATTTCCAGTGTCAATCTCAATGAAAATAAAAAACATCAATCGGCGTTTTTCTATTCAAAAATTGAACGAGAAAAAGGAGCGGGAAGACCTACCAAAAAAGAGCGAAGAGAATTAGATCGTTTTGATGAAGATATATAAAATTTTCAAAAAAATAACTTGTATTTGAAATAAAAAAAATATCTTTGCGCCTCCAAAGAATAAGGAAAAGCCCTGGTGGAGAAATTGGTAGACTCGCCATCTTGAGGGGGTGGTTCTCGCAAGGGAGTGCTGGTTCGAATCCAGTCCAGGGCACTTTTCATTCATATTCAACTTTATTCAAAACCTTATGTATATTGACTTTATTTCTCCCCAAAAACGCAAGGAATTGATTTCCATCAGAAATGGAGAACAAAAAATAGGGGAGTGCATTTGTTTTGCAAATGAGGCTTTATGGGATGAGTCCATTAAATATGTCATTTTTGGTGTTCCCGAAGATATTGGAGTTCGAGCCAATTTTGGTAAAAAAGGCGCTTCCAAAGCATTTGATGCCTTTTTGAGTAGTTTTCTCAATATGCAGGCAAATCAGTATATAAATTTGGACAATGTATTGATTTTAGGTTCATTGCAAGTTGCGGATTTAGAAGCTGAATTGGATGCTAAAAAAGATATTGAGTCGTTGCGAAATGCTGTAGAAATTATTGATAATCGATTAACGGAAATCGTTTCATTTATTCATTCTAAAAATGCTGTCCCTATAATTATAGGCGGTGGTCATAACAATTCTTTTGGAATTATTAAAGGATTGGGGCAAATAAGTCCTATAGAAGTCTTGAATATCGACCCACATTTTGACTTTCGAGTTTGTGAAGGCAGGCATAGTGGCAATGGGTTTCGATATGCAAAAGAGGCTGGCTTTTTAAGTAAGTATAGTGTGTATGGCTTTCATCAAAATTATAATAATCAACAGATGTTGAATGATTTAAGCGATACTTCAACCTTTTGTGTTACTAGTTTTGAATCCATTTTGTTTCAATCAAATAATATCTTAGAATCTTTAAAAAAGCATTTGGATTTTCATACGAATGCTATTGGGGTAGAGCTGGATTTGGATAGTGTCAAAGATATGCCAACTTCTGCTTATACACCTTCGGGATTTAGTGAAGAAGAAATTAGAAAAATTTTATTTGAAATCCGAAAAAATAAAGAAATACGTTATTATCACTTTGCGGAGGGGGCTCCATTAGATGTAATTCCGTTTAATAAAGTAGGAAAATTTTTAGCTTTTTTAGTTGCAGATATTTTGTCAAATTAAGTGTATAAAAAATAAAAAGATGGGTGTAATATTAGCTATAGAAAGTTCTTGCGATGATACTTCTGCTGCTGTTATTGTAAATGGTGAAGTCAAATCAAATATTATTTATTCTCAAAAAATACACGAAGAATTTGGCGGTGTTGTTCCCGAATTGGCATCCCGAAATCACGAGAAAAATATCGTTGTAACGGTAGAAAAAGCGATATCGACTTCAGGAATTGAAATTAAAGATATTGATGCAGTAGCATTTACCAGAGGGCCTGGGTTGATTGGTTCATTATTGATAGGAGTTTGTTTTGCCAAATCTTTTGCGTTAGCTCATAATCTACCATTGATAGAAGTCAATCATATGCAGGCACACGTTTTGAGTCCTTTTATCGAAAATAGAGAAATTGAGTTTCCGCTAATATGTATGGTTGTTTCTGGGGGGCATACTCAATTGGTATTGATGAAAGATTATTTAGAAATGGAAATAATAGGCAGCACCATAGACGATGCCGCTGGAGAGGCTTTTGACAAAGCAGCTAAAATGCTAGGACTGGACTATCCCGGCGGGCCTTTGGTAGATAAATGGGCTAAAGAAGGCAATCCATTGGCTTTTTCATTTGCAAAGACTCAAATTGCAGAATTAGATTTTAGTTTTAGTGGGTTAAAAACTTCTTTTTTATATTTTCTTCAAAAAGAAATTAAAAAAAATGAATTATTTGTAGTGGAAAATTTGCATGATTTATGTGCTTCTATTCAATATACTATTGTGGATATATTAATACATAAATTAAAATTGTCTATAAAACAATACAATGTAAAGCACGTAAGTCTTGCCGGAGGCGTTTCGGCAAATAGTCAATTGCGAAAAAGATTTGTAGAAACGGTAGAATCTTTGAGTGCCAAATCGTATGTGCCTGCCTTTCAGTATTGCACGGATAATGCGGGAATGATAGCTATTGCAGCTTATTTTAAATATAATAAGCAAATGTTTTCCACACAAGAAGCAGAGCCCTTGGTGAAAAATTATTCGATTTGACAATATTTGCATTATTTTTGTAAATATATTAAGTGTATAAATTATCAATTAAATTGAAAACGATTAAAAAAATTTTATTTTCATTAGTACTTATGACAATTTTTTTGTCAATCAGTAGTATGGACAATAGTACCGTACTTCGAGTAACTCCAATGCCAATAAAATCGTCAGCCTTAATATCTTGCGACTACTCAATTCAAAAAATTGAAGTTTATAATTTGTTAGGAATACAAGTGCTTAATACTATTTCAGAAGGTTCGGTAGATTTTTCTAATTTACCAAGTGGTTATTATATCATTAAAGCCTATACAAGCAAAGGAGAATTCGTAAAACGAGTTCAAAAAATTTAATCCAATATGGTTCCTTTTTTAAAAAGAATTACTTTTCCTGGGTTTGAACGCGTCCCAGCATATAAAGTTTTTTCAATAGTTTTAAAAGAGATTTTTTCACCAATTCTTGTTTTAAGAGCTAAAGCTATTGCATTTAGTTTCTTTTTGGCACTTTTTCCTACGATGATTTTTTTATTTAGTTTGTTGCCTTATGTTCCAATAGATAATTTTACGAATGATATCATTGGCTATTTTAAGAATATTATGCCCAACAAAGATATGGTAGAAATTTTCTTGCCAATTATTAATGATATTCTTGAAAAACCTAGAGGCGGCGTATTATCTATAGGTTTCTTTTTGATTATATTCTTTATGAAAAATGGTGTAATAACCATGATGCAATCCTTTAATGTGCATTTTGATCAAAAAAACAAAATGATATTTTTTAAGAATCAGGTAAAATCAATTTTTTTGACACTCATAATTTTATTTCTATTTGTAGCTACCATTGTATTGCTCGTTTTGGGAAAATCAATTATGTCATTTATCTTTGATTTTTTTGATTATGATGGAAGTTTTTTAGTATTTTTAATAGATTTTTTAAGATATACAATTAGTATATCTCTTAATTATGCGGTAGTTTCATTGTTATATTATTTTGGACCTTCCGTAAAAATTCAAAACAAATATTTTACGCCTGGTGCAATTATAGCTACAGCATTAATAATTTTTGTTTCTGTGTTATTTTCAAAATATATTGTGCATTTTGGAAATTATAATAAGTTATATGGTTCATTTGGAACTATTATGCTTACTCTTATTTGGCTTTATTGGAATAGTTTGGCTATCCTTATAGGATTTGAATTTAATCGTAGTATTTTTACGCTGAAATCTAAGAAAAAATAAATTTGTAGCTTTTTTTGAATGTTCTATGAAATTCTGAAACAGGAATTTTATTGACAATACAGGTTTTAATTATCCATCGATTTTGTTCATCATATTTATAAATATATTCCGAGTGATAATAAGCCGACTTAAATCCATTATTTTCATTTTTTATTGATCCAATCCGAGTTTCAGAAATTAATAAATTCCATTCATTATATGTTGAGATAATGTGTGATGTTTTGTTTTGGGATGGGGTGTAATTCATTTCTACAACTGTTTTTTCTTTATTTGAATCAAGTTGGTAAGAATAATAAAAAATTTCTTCTATTTGATTTTTAGCATTGACGAATTCTTTTTTAATGAGTTGATTTTGATTGTCATACGTATATTTAAATTTCATTTTCATCGCTACATTTACTTCCAATTCTAATAAATTTTTATTGTTGTAAAAATACTCAAAAACAATTGGCGTTTGATTGGAAGAGGAATAAATACTTTTTTTTGTCAATAATCCTTTGGAATTATAAGTGTTTTTGGATTCCGTAGATAAAAAGTTACCCTTTTTTAATTCTGAAATTAATTGATTTTGAGCATTATAGAATTCATTGGTCTCGAAATCTACTTCACGAATCCATTCGCTATTAACATTTTTATAATAAATAGTTTTGGATTCTTCTTGAGAATATAATGTAGAGGTATTTAAAAGTATTAATAGTATGATTTTCATTTAGTTAAAGTTATTCTTTTAATAATGCTTCGTTTAACTTTTCAATTAATTTGTATATGGTTGTTCGAGAATATTTATATTTTGGCATTTGCATTCCATCTCCCACGTCTACTATTTCTTTATCATCTATTTGGGCTTTAAGATGTGGTTTTTGTTCTAGGATCTCAATAACTTTGTTATAAGAAGCTTCCATAATTCCTCCATAAATAGGCGAAAAGATAAATGTACTTAAAATATATTTATCAATTATGCTACCCCATTGGTCAAATCGTTTATTGCTTTTTGATTTTAGATGGTCAAAGCCTTTGCTATTTGTTTTTTCGAGATATTTGTCTTTTTTTGTAGAAGCTATTACTGCGCCAACTAAACCATAATTCCATATTAAATATTGTTTAATAAATCTATTATCATCACTTTTTCCTTGATAATAGCTATATAATTCTACTGGAATCAAAAGATTTAAAGTATGAAATTGCTTATCTTTTGGTATTTGAGCATAATTATATTCTTTTTTGTTAAAATCATGGTATATCAAATAATAGAAAGTGTCATTATAGCAAATCAATGGAAAAACTTTATGAGATTCTTTCTTTTTACTATTTTCATCATCGTCAAAGTAATCCTTTTTTTCATTATTATTTTCATTCTTTTTCTTATATATAATTCTTTTTTCATTTTCATTTTCATTTTCTTCATCATTAAATTCAATTGTATAGGTTATATAATTATCATCATAAATTATAGTATCTATACTTTTAATCATTTGAAATTGATTGCCAAAACTATTCTTTTCATTGATCAGATCTTCATAAGATAGGTAAAGCCCATCTTGGTGTTTTTTTGAGTTTATCTGATTAAATGTTGTTTTGTCAAACCAATATTGATTCGTATTTTGTGAAAAACATAGAGTACATAAATCTATTAAAATTAAAATTAGAAAAAATCTTAACATAGTTTTTTATTTATCATTTTCTTTCTCTTCGTCATCTTCTTCTTCGTCCATTAAGGAGTCATTTAATTTATCTATTAACTTATAAACAGTTGTTCTTGTATATTTGTATTTAGGCATTTTCATGCCATCACCTACATCAACCATTTCTCTTTCATCTACTTGTAAATTGATATGTGGTCTTTGTTTTGTTAATTTCAATACGGTAATATATGATGCTTCAAATATTTTATAATCTGCTGGAGTAAAAATAAGTGTCATTATACAATACTCCCCTAAATTCGTTCCCCATTGACTAAATCTATACTCACAGTCAAAATGCAAATAATCCTTGAAATAGTATTTTTTAGGAGTAAAATCAAAATCAATATCTACTACTTTTACTTTTTTGGGATCAATATAATAATTAACTAAATCAGCCTCGGGCAATCCATAGTTTTTTCTTCTCCTATAATACGCTACTGGAGCTAAAACATTAATTGTTTGATAAGGAATATCTTGTCTTATTTTGCAATAATACGCTTCATTTTTCTTACTATCAAAGACATAGTAATAAAATAATGTATCGTTTATAACAATAATTGGATTTTCTTCAATCAGTTCTCTCGTATAATATTTATTAGCTTTTAGAGTATATAATTCATACTTATCATCAAATATTATGGTATCTAATTTTTTGGTTAAAACAAAACTATCCGATACCGATTTAATATGATTAATTGCATTTGAAATACTCGAATACATCCCATTGTATAGGGAGTCTTCATTTAGTTTTTCATATGTTATAGAATCAAAAACGTAGTCGCTTTTTTTTGATTGCCCAAAACTAAATGAAAAAAACAATAAGAAAATTAAGGTTTGTTTTGTTTTCATAGATTTCATTTTTAAAAGTCAAACTTAATTCCTTGTGCCAATGGCAAATCTTTACCGTAATTGATCGTATTGGTTTGTCGGCGCATATATACTTTCCAAGCATCTGATCCACTTTCTCTTCCCCCGCCAGTTTCTTTTTCACCACCAAATGCACCTCCAATTTCTGCTCCTGAGGTTCCAATATTTACGTTGGCTATACCACAGTCACTTCCACTCGCCGACAAAAATTGTTCTGCCTCACGCATATTTAGTGTCATAATGGCACTAGACAATCCTTGTTTAACACCATTTTGCATAGCTATTGCTTCATCCAAAGTGCTATATTTCATCAAATATAAAATAGGTGCAAATGTCTCTGCTTGAACGATTTTCATATCATTGCTCGCTTCAAAAATACACGGTTTTACATAACAATTGCTTCCCAAATTTTCTATCACACCGCCTGCTACTAATTCTTTTGCGCCTTCGTTTTTGGCTTGTTCTATCGCTTTTAAATAGGTATCTACCGCCAATGTATCAATCAATGGCCCCATGTGATTGTTTGAATCCAAAGGATTTCCAATCTTAATTTGCTGATAAGCACTTATCAGTAGCTCTTTTACTTTGTCATAAATACTTTCATGGATGATCAATCTTCTAGTACTGGTACAACGTTGGCCTGCAGTTCCTACCGAACCAAATACAATACCCGGAACTGACATTTTGAGGTCTGCACTTTCGGTAATAATAATGGCATTGTTTCCACCTAATTCGAGTAGACAACGTCCCAATCTTGCGCCTACAGTTTGTCCTACTGCTTTTCCCATACGTGTAGAGCCCGTAGCCGAAATCAAAGGTACACGCTCGTCTTTTGTCATCATTTCACCAATTACAAAATCGCCATTGATAAGATTGCTAACTCCTTCTGGTACTTCATTCTTGTCAAATACTTCATTTACTATGAATTGACAAGCTAGTCCACATAATGGCGCTTTTTCGGATGGTTTCCAAATACATACATCGCCACAAACCCAAGCCAACATTGAATTCCATGCCCAAACCGCCACAGGAAAGTTAAAGGCAGAAATTACTCCTACTATTCCAAGCGGATGATATTGTTCGTACATTCTATGATTGGGTCTTTCGCTGTGCATGGTGAGTCCGTATAACTGACGGGATAATCCTACCGCAAAATCACAAATATCTATGATTTCCTGAACTTCGCCCAATCCTTCTTGAAGGGATTTGCCCATTTCATAGCTCACTAATTTTCCCAAATCGTCTTTGTATTTTCTAAATCCTTCGCCCAACTGACGCACAATTTCTCCTCTTTTGGGTGCAGGAACATTTCTCCAAGATTCAAAAGCGCTGGCAGCTGTATTTACAATTTGTTCATATTGAGCGGATGATGCTGCAAATACACTTCCTATTTCACTGCCATCTACGGGCGAGAAAGAGGTGATTTTTGAGCCTTCTCCTTTTAAATAAATTTTTCCTGAAGAAACTCCGCTATTTTCTTTTTGTATATTAAATGTTTTTAAAAATTCCATGATTTTTTTTGATTAATTCTAAGCGCAAATATAAGAAGAGTATCCTTTATTTGGAAGAAAATCTTTGACGTACCACTTCGTAAAGCATAATGGCAGCGCTATTGGAAACATTCATACTATCAATTTTTCCCAACATAGGAATTTTGATTAACGATGAAGCATTTTTAACCCAAAAATCGGTAATGCCACTGTGTTCGGTTCCCATAAGAATGGCTGTAGGTTTTTGCATATCTATTCCATAATAATAGTTTTCGGTATGGAGATAGGTACCCAAAATTTGTATTCGATTATCGTTGCAAAATGCAAGTGCCTCTTCATTGGTGCAAAAGACAATTTGTTTTGAAAAAACACATCCTAGGCTGTTTCGGATTACATTGCTATTGTATAAATCGGTTTGCATTTGTGTGCACAAGATCAATTCTACATTGGCGGCGTCGGCACTTCTAAAAAGGGAGCCAAGATTACCCGGTTTTTCAATATTTTCCAAAATCAAAACAAATGGATTTTGGCTGATTTTTATATTTTTAAGCGAGGTATATTTTGTCTTTGCTATGGCTACAGCGCTATTTTCACGGGTACTTATTTTTTCCAAAACCGCTTGAGAAATTTCTATTTTTTCAATATTTTTTTCGTGAAAATAAGGTTGGTTTTTATTTATGGTGGCAGTGAATAAGAGCGTTTTAATTTCAATTCCCGACAAAATAGCTACTTCAATTTCTTTTTCACCTTCTATGATACACAAGTTGGATGCTCTTCGCTCCGACGCTTTGCTTTTTAGGGCTACAATTTGTTTTATCAACGGATTTTGAAGACTTGAAATTTGTTTGATCTCGCTCATAATTTTAGTTTATTACTTTAGATTCCAATCTTCTAACCAACGTATCGTATAGCACCTCAAATTCTTTTGGATTTTTTTGATAATAACGCATCGTTTCATAATAAGAATTAGAATCTACTTTCAAATCTTGAAGCACACTAAATTTACATTGGCTCAAAAATAAGGTATCGGCGTTGTGTAATTTCACTTCATTATAGGATTCGCACGTATGTATTTCTTCCAAAATTTGTAGAAATTTTTCTTTTTCAATCTTTGGACTCATATTGCACGCAAAAGCAAAAAGGAACATAGAGAGAAAAATAGCTAGGTATAGACGCATCTTATTATTTTTGCAAAAATAAGAAAATGGCAGTAAATCGAATCAATTTAGAAAAAATTAGACTAAAATGCACAGAAAAAAACGCATTGTTAGTGGCCGTAACCAAGTTTCAGTCTATTGAAGATATGCAGGAATTATATGATTTGGGAGTGAGAGATTTTGGAGAAAATAAAGTACAAGAAATTATCCGAAAAGCGCCATTATTGCCCCAAGATATTCGCTGGCACATGATTGGGCATTTGCAGAGTAATAAAGTATCGACGCTACTTCCTTTTGTATATCGCATTCACGGTGTAGATAGTATTTCATTGCTCAAAGAGATTGAAAAACAAGCCCTTAAGCAAAATAAAGTAGTCAATGTGTTACTTCAATTTCATATTGCAGATGAAGAAACGAAATTTGGTTTTGATCCTGAAAAAGCAATGGAAATTTATTCTGAAATATCGAGTTTATCTTTGCAAAATACCAAAATAGATGGCGTAATGGGTATGGCTACTTTTACAAATGATAAAAAACAAATTGCAGAGGAATTCAACGTGTTGAAAGTTACTTTTGAACAACTTTGTGCATCCAATTCAAGTATTAAAGAAATTTCAATGGGGATGAGTGGCGATTATGAGTTGGCATTAGAAAAAGGCTCTACAATGTTGCGAGTTGGGAGTTTGCTTTTTGAATAGTTAGAGTTTGTTTAAATAGTTTTGTTATACAACTATCTAAATGAAAATAATGATAGTAATAATATTTTCAATTGTATAGCATAATATTATTGATAAATAAAATACACAAAAAAAGGGACTCAAAACGAATCCCTTTTTTAATATTATACCAAAATTAGCTTATAATTTTACTACAATTTTTCAAATTTAATATTAGAATTTGATTCGTTAGAATTTATTTGCAAGAAATAAAAACCTGAAGATAACTCATGAATATCAAGATTTGATTGAATTTGTTCCAATTTTCCACTTTTGATGATTCTTCCCAGTCTATCAATGATAGCATAAGAAGCATTAACATCTAATTTATTAATTTTGATCGTGATAAAATCTTGTGCAGGCGTAGGGAAGGCCTTAGCTTCAAAGGCATTGGATTGTGTACATGAAGAACTAATAATTGGAGAATACGTAGTTACATTATTGGTAGATACATCTGCCAAACGGTAGTATGTATTTTCGTTTGATTTTTGATAATCGTTAAATTCGTAATGATTTTCAGTAGCTGTAGTGCCATTTCCATTGATTTTGGTCAATTTTATCCAATCTTGTCACATCCGATTCTGCTAATACTAAATTATGGTTCTCGAAAGATGTGACTAAGGTAATGTCAGGGTTGTTTTCCACTTTAGGTAGATTTTTATTAGTGAGTTCTTGATTGATTTGCTCAATAACATAATCATATTGAAGAGGGTTGGTTGCGGAAATAATGCATAAAGTTTGATGTTGCTTAAAAACATTGGTAATTTGTGTTAATGTTTCTTCGCTTAACTCACACATAGCATTCCATGCTGGTTCAAATTCAAAACTTTCTTTTATACCTAATTGGTAAGATATTTGAGTTTTGAATTCGCTGGTATTTAAATATCCAAGCTTATAATTATCTATAGTTTTATAATAAAACTTATCAGTAATAAAAGCTCAAATATGGAAAGCTGGATTCTTTCTCTAAAATATTGGCAAAAGCTTTGATAGATTTACCCATATCAGATTTTGCTAGTGTTCCGAGGGAAGTAAAATAAATATTCTTTGTCATATCAATTACTCATTAGAATTTAATTAAACTATATCGCCAATTATTCGCTTTCTTCTATAGTTACTTTCTCATTTACAACTTTAGCGACGCAGGAATCTGACCATACATTAAGGGCGGTTTCAACCATATCAATAATACTATAAAATGGCAAAATAATTCCTAGCAAAGTT
>CAZUUI010000021.1:0-15135 GCA_964622955.1 uncultured Chitinophagaceae bacterium
AGTTTGATTTGAGTATAAAGTTCAAAAGAAGATCCGTTAGCTATACCAAGAAAATGTGCAAATTCTTTTTTTGAATTTCTTCCTGCACCTTCAGCAATGTTTGACGGAATGGAAATTGCACACCTTTTTATTTGGTCTATTAATCCATATTTTTCATCTTTTGGAATTTCAGGAATAAGTAAATATACTTTTTTTACTAATTCCATTGATTTTATCCAAATTTTTAATTCCTTTAAATTATGCATCTTTAAGTTCTTAAAATAGACTTTAGAAATCTTATATCTATTGTCTTTAATCTATTGTCTATTAATTAAATTTCACCTTCCTTCCTTCGCTCATATTGTTTGCGCCTTCTATGATTACTTTATCGTTTGGAGAAAGTCCCATCAATACTTCGGTTTGGTTGCCGCTTGATTTTCCTTTAACGATGATAGTTTTCTTAGCTACACCTTCATTTTTATTGATTTTTGAAATGGTGTATACGTAGAAATTATTTTTAGCATCTTGTTTTACAACTTGTGTGGGCACTACAAATGCATTTGGATTTTTATAGTCCAAAATTTTGATTTTCGCCATCAAATTGGGTTTGATCGTTCCATCAGTATTTGGAATGTGGACTTCAATATTAAAAGTTCTATTGCTTGGATTGATGCTACTTCCTACTTTTACAATTTTGCTTTGTAGCTTTTTATTCAAGTTTGGAATTTCTATTTGAACATCAGAACCTTGTTTTACCGAGCTGATATAATTTTCTGGTACATCGGCTTCTACTTTCATCTGCCCTAAACTTACCAATTGAATAATAGGCATACCTGGCGCAACTACTTGACCATTTTGGATAATCACTTTGTCAATTGTACCGCTAAAAGGTGCTTTGATTTTGGTACGTCCCAATTGTGCTTGAATGGCAGCCACTTGTTTTTGAGCAGCTTCAGCATTGGTTTTTGATTGCAAATATTGAATTTCGGATCCAATATTTTGTTTCCAAAGCGACTCTTGTTTTTTAAATGCCGTTTGAGCTAAGTTTGCCTGTGCTTTTGCTTGTCCCAATTGCTGCGAAATTCCCCCGTCATTAATTTCTCCAATGATTTGTCCTGAACTTACGTGTTGACCTTCTCTTACGTATAATTTTAATGTTCCCGCAAATTCTGGATAAATCATTACATCTTGGTCTGTTTTCACACTACTTTGTAAGTCTACAAAGTGCTCAAAAGTTTGTGGTTGAAGTGTTTGTGCCGATACCAATAGCGCCTCTACTTTCATAGGTTCTAATTTGTCTAATTCTGCATTTACTTCCTCTAATTTTTCGTTTAACGAAGCCATCTCTTTATTGAGTTCATCGCGTTCTTTTTTTAATTTTGCTACTTTATCGCCACAACTTTGTATCGCTAAAATGGCAAAAGTCATAAGTGTAACTATTTGTATTTTTTTCATATAATTATTTTTAATATTATTTTATGTTTAAAATTTTTTTATAATTTGCCAATGGCTTTTGACCATTCTACGCCTTTGGTAGCTACGTTTTGCAACGCTTGAATTACTTTTATTTGTTGCTGAATACGTTCGCCTTGTGCCTGTGCAAATTCAAAACTACTTCCAATTCCTTCTTTATATTTGATTTGGGTTTTATTCTGAATTTTTGCAGATAGTTTCAAAATATTATTTTGATAATCCAAATCATTTAAAGCATTTTGAAGACTCAAAACGGATTGAACCGCTTGAATTTTACACGCTCGCTCATATTCTGTCAATTCAAATTTAGCTTTTTTATAGGCCAAATTTGCTTGTCCTACTTGATATTTTTTTGTAAGGCCATCAAAAATAGGCACACTCAATTGGATTCCAAAATTTCCGTAACTAAACCATTGCCCGCCTTTCAAAAAGTCAAAGCTCTGACGCTGTGCTTGCCAGCCATAGGCAGCACTACCATATAAAGAGGGTAAATAACCCGCTCTATTTTGTTTCAAATCATAATTTTTGATATTGACATTTTCTTGAAGCAATTTTAATTCTGGTTTTTGGCTTAAATCAAATGCTGTTGGAATTACCTTGTATTTATCGGCTTCTTGTGCTAGGCTTCCCATTACGTTTAATGAGCTATCCATTGGAAAACCAAGATTGAATTTGAATGCATTTATTGCCAATTCTCTTTGGTTTTTGGTGTTTACTACTAATTTATCTAAGTTTAAGACATTATATTCCAATCGCTCTACATCTAATTCTTCAATCAATCCTTGTTTATATGTTTTTCGAGTATCATCGAGCAATTTGTTCAAAACGGTTTGATTTTCTTCAAGCATTTTGATGCTTTCGTCCAACGCCAAAACTTGATAGAATGATTTTGAAATCAATTCTTTCACGCCTTGCTCGCTAATTTTTAATTGAACATCGGCAAGTGATTTAATGGCTTTTCTAGCTTGAACGCCTACTAAATATCTACCGTC
Organism: uncultured Chitinophagaceae bacterium; assembly: GCA_964622955.1. Taxonomy (GTDB): domain Bacteria; phylum Bacteroidota; class Bacteroidia; order Chitinophagales; family JADJOU01; genus CHPMRC01. The sequence continues at coordinate 2,445 of CAZUUI010000021.1, forward strand.
AAATATCAATTGTTGTAGTGAAAATCCTACATCAGCATTATTTGAAGTCCCAAATTGAACGGGAACCGTAGTGCCAGGTCTTCCTACAATTTCTCCAGGCAAAATAGATGTTGGCAATTGAAAATTATTTCTGTAACCAATTGCTCCATTAATTTTGGGAAATCCCATAGAAAGAACTTCATTGGTTTTTTCGTAAGTGATGGCACGGTCCAGTTCTTGTTTTTGATAATTGTAATTGTGTTTTAATGCGTATGCTATTGATCCATTTAGATCAAAAAGTGTTTGCGCATTTCCAGCTACATTTGCTGCTGATAAAATTGCAGTAAATGCAAGTAGTTTTTTAAATTTGACTTTTAATTGCATAATGTATTAGTTTATAATATTATTAATTTCTTTTAATCGTTCTTTTTCTATTTCTACTATGTTCGAAAGCATTTCAAGCCCTTTTTTTGTGCCAATTCCTTTTACGTGATATAAAAAATGACATTGGAATAATTCTACTATGGCACATTGATTTTGAGAAATAAAAAATTCTAATGTATTAAAAACGTTTTTGGAATACAAGTGCGCAATGTATTCCTTTTGTAAATAATTACAATAGAGTCCTTCAGATTGTCCTCTTTCTAGGTTTTTTAATACAATTTGAGGCACATCATTGTATAAATGGGTTTCTAGTTTTCGCCAAATCGAAAAATAGTTTTTTCTCAATTCATCAATAAAAATATTGTTCATATTCATACAATTTGCCGTATTGAATTTATATATATTATACAACTCGTCAATGGCATTTTTAGATGAAATAACTAATTTTTGTATTTCTAATCGTTCATTTTCTATATGTTTTTCAACTAAGCTATCCAAAAGTTCTTCTTTGCTATTAAAAAATTTATAGAATGTTTTTTTGCTCATTCCTAGTTCTTTAGAAATGTCGTCAACACTAATATTTTTAATGCCTTTTTGAAAAAAAAGATTTTTAGAAATTTCTGAAATTTGATCTACAATTTCCATTTATAATTGAAATTTGAGTTATTTTAGAGTGCAAAGATAAAATAATTTCACTAAGGAAACTTAAAATGTTTTCAAAGTTTCCATATTTAACATTTTCTTAATTTATTTTAACTGAAATAAATAAAAAAGATTATTTTTGAATTTCAATTTTAAAGACCTTATGACTCGAAAAGTCTGGACATTATTAATAGTAGCATCTCTTGGGTATTTTGTAGATATCTATGATTTAATTTTGTTTAATATCGTCAAAAGGGATAGTATTATGTCTCTGGGATTTCAAGAAGATCAATTACGAGATTTAGAGATTAATCTTTTTAACTTTCAAATGTTTGGAATGTTAATAGGAGGATTGTTATGGGGGATTTTGGGCGATAAACGAGGCAGGGTTATGGTTCTTTTTGGATCAATTTTGCTTTATTCAATAGCTAATATTGCCAATGTATTTGTTATCGATATAGAGCAATACAAATTTTTGAGATTTATTGCAGGTATTGGTCTAGCTGGTGAATTGGGAGCGGGTGTTACTTTGATTAGCGAAACTATGGAAAAAAATAAACGAGGTATAGGAACAATGATAATAGTGACTTTTGGCGCTCTTGGAGCAGTATTTGCTGCAATGGTAGGTAATCACGGACATGTTTTAAATGATTTTTTTGGATGGCATTTTCTTAATTGGCAAATTGCCTATATAATAGGAGGAGTTATGGGATTAATATTATTATTTATCCGTACTCAAAATATGGAAAGTGATCTTTTCAAAAAATCCAAGGAAGATATAGATACAAAAAAAGGCAATTTTTTCCAATTTTTCAAAACTCCAGATATGACTATGACATATCTATCCTGCTTTGCAATTGGAGTTCCCATATGGTATATGGTGGGAATATTATGTGCATTGGCAGATAGATTTTCAGAGGCAAATAGTCAAATTAGAGTTTCAATACCCACTTGTATTATGTGGACTTATATAGGGTTGTCAATAGGTGATTTGCTTAGTGGTTTTTTAAGTCAATGGGCTCAGAGCCGAAAAAAAGTAATATATGGTTATTTGGTTGTGTCAGCTATTTGCGGGCTAACTTTTTTGTTTACAAAAAATCAATCTGAAAATTTTTATTATATACTTACTTTCTTGATGGGCGCTAGCACAGGATATTGGGGGCCATTTGTAATGAATACTACCGAACAATTTGGTACAAATCTTCGTGCAACAGCTAGCAGTACCATTCCTAATTTTGTAAGAGCTACTATTATTCCTATATCGTTGTCGTTTAAATGTTTAAGTGAAGATATTGGTGTGGTGCTTTCAGCCTCTTTGGTAGGGACCTTTTGTTTTTTTATTGCTTTTGTGGGCAATATTTTGATAAAAGATGGCTTTAACAGGAATTTGGATTATCAGCAATAGATAAAAACAATCAAACCAATATTTTATCGAATAAGATATTGAACGGTATTTGGATTTCGTTGGGAAATAAATATAGGCTGGTTTTTAGTTAATTTATTGATGATTTCTTCATTGAAATGTCGAATTGAGAGCAATTTTAAGTTTTTCTCAATTGTAATATCAAAAGTAGCACCTAAGGCAGAAATAATAAATTCATTCTTACCTATTTTTTCATCGGTACAAACGATAAATTCGATGGCTGTATTTTGCATTAAATTGATGCGTAGGCTATATTTTCCAAAGGTTTCTATGATTTTTCCCAAATTGGTTTCATTCAAAAACGAAAAATCTTTTACCGAAAAAGTATATAAAACTTGATTTTCTTTCAATACTATTACAGGATTGTATTTTTCTATTTCAAAATTGCCTATTTGAGTGCCTTTGCAATCTTTATCAATAAATGAACGAACATTTAGGATACAATTGGCATTTTGAATAGGTTTTATGGTTTTGGGATGAATAATTTGTGCACCATAAAAAGTCATTTCTATTGCTTCTTTATATGATAATTTATCTATCAAAGTCGCCTCAGGAAATTTTTTAGGGTCGGCAGTATATACGCCTTTTACATCTTTCCAAATTGTCAATTCATCGGCTTTGAGTGCGTATGCGAGAATAGCAGCAGTATAGTCCGAACCTTCTCTTCCCAGTGTGGTGTAGAGCATTTCTACATTAGCTCCTATAAATCCTTGAGTCACCATAATTTGTGATGAGGTAGAATTCAATACTTCTTGAACCGCAGTTTCCGTTTCCTCCCAAAGAATATTAGCATCGGTATAGTTATTGTCGGTTTTTATTAAATTTCGGGCATTGATAAATGAGCTATCTAGTTTTGAAAAACTTACATAAGCATTTAGCAATAAACTAGATAGAACTTCTCCTTGACTTACTATTTGGTCGTAAATAAAATTGTAGTTAGGCGATTCATTTCTATCTATAAAATCATAAGTTCGCTGTAATACTTTTTCAAATTCTTGAAACAATTCAGTATTTTCATTTCCTTCAAAAAGCTCTAAAGCAAGAGATTTGTGAGTATTTATTAAATCTTGCATCAAACGTTTGGCTTCTGTAGCATCAGATAGAACATGCTTCACGATTATTTCTAGAAAATTGGTAGTCTTACCTATAGCCGAAACTACTACAAAGATTCTATCTTCTTTTGAAAAATTAGCAATAATGCTTACTACATTCTTGATACTAGGCGCATCTTTTACCGATGCACCGCCAAATTTAAAAATTTTCATTTATTATAAAAAAAGTTATTAACGTTCCAAGTCTTTAATCTCTAGTTTTGCCAATGGTTTTTCGCGATACTGCTTCATCTTTGTACGCATTTGAAGTATATCTAATGCTTGGTAGATAGCGTGCATCATAGAATTGGCATCGGCTTCTCCTTTGTCTACAATATCCAAAGCCACTCCATGGTCTGGAGACGTTCGTACAATTTTCAGATTTGCCGTAAAATTAACGCCTTCCATACCCGCAATATATTTAAAAGGTATAAGGCCTTGATCGTGATACATTGCCAAAACACCATCAAAATGTTGGAATTTGCCACTTGCAAAAAAACCATCTGCTGCAAAAGGTCCTTGAACGATAATTTTTTGGTCTTCTGCTTTTTTCAAAGCTGGAATAATAATCTCCTGCTCTTCGGTGCCTATTTTTCCTCCTTCTCCAGAATGTGGATTAAGGGCTAAAACAGCAATTTTGGGTCTTTGTGCACCAAAATCTATTGACAAAGATTCATTTAAAGTTTTGATTTTTTGAAGTAAGACCGCAGCATTTAACTTTCCACTTACTTCTTTCAATGCCAAATGATGCGATGCCAATGCCACACGAATATAATCGCTGGTCATTATCATCATAGGATCTTTCTCATTCAATTTTTGAGCAATATATTCTGTGTGTCCCGAGAAAGGCGGATTGGTTTTGATAAATGCTTTATTTACAGGACCTGTAACCAAGGCATCTATTTTTCCATCATGATAATATTGTAATGCTTCATTGAGAAATCTAATACTCATAGACCCAGAAAAATCGGAAGAAACCCCCATATTTACAATCAAAGGTTTGTCCGAACATTCTACAAGGCTTGCCATTTTTGAATGAAATTTTTCATCTTTTGCCAAGACATGAAAAGGTGTTTTGATATTGGGAAATTGTTTTTTGTAAAACTGCAATACACTCTCACTACCAAAAATCACAACCTGACATTTGTTGAAAATTCGTTCATTGGACAAAGCTTTCAGAATTATTTGAGGGCCAATACCATTGATATCGCCCAGAGTAATTCCTATAACAGGTTTTTTCTTTTCTTCCACGGATTTATATTATTTTATTTTTGATTTAAAGAAATTGTACAATAGTCTTACCCCAAATCCAGTACCCCCTTTTGGAATATAAGAAGATTTTGCGCCTAAGAATGAAGGACCCGCAATGTCTATGTGTATCCAAGGATAAGACACAAAGTTTTCAAGAAATTTTCCAGCTGTAATACAGCCTCCTTCAGGACCACCTACGTTTTTCAAATCGGCAATATCCGATTTTACTTTTTCGCCATATTCGTCCCAAAATGGCATTTCTGCTACTCTTTCGTATGCTTTATCGCCTGCTTGTGTCAAGGCTGATTTTTGTTCTTCGCTAGCATTACCCATAATAGCTGCCCCTAGGCTTCCTACTGCTATTACTTGAGCAACTGTCAATGTAGCTAAATCAAGACATAATTCAGGTTCGTATTGAGCGCCATAGCTCAATGCATCGCCAAGGATTAATCTACCTTCGGCATCGGTATTCAATACTTCTACTGTTTTGCCATTATGCATTGTGATGATGTCGCCAGGGGTATAAGCATTTTCGCCGGGTCTGTTATCTGTAGCGGGTACCAAAGCTACCATATATATAGGTAAATTATTTTTGGCAATAGCATACATAGCGCCAGCTACCGCTGCACTTCCTGCCATATCACTTTTCATACTATCCATACTATTTGCAGTGGGTTTCAATGACAAACCTCCTGTATCATATACTAATCCTTTTCCTACAAGCAAATAAGGTTTTGAGTTAACAGCATTTGAAGGCTTATATTCCATAATCGTAAATGTAGGTGGTTCAATACTTCCCATATTTACAGATAACAATCCACCAAAACCTTGTTTTTCAAGTTCTGCTTTGTTCAATACTTTTACATTAAAATTGGCTTGTTTTCCCAATTCAATAAAAGCTTCGCTCAATTTTGTAGCGGTCAAAGTAATAACAGGTTCGTTTACTAAATCACGTGCTATATAATTCGCTTCCAATACAGTATTTAATTCTGCAATGGAATGCTCCGTTACATCGCCACAATTCAAAAAAACTGTTTCGATAGTTTGAATGGCTTTTTTGCTCAAATATTTTTGAAAAGCATAAGCACCCATTACTATACCTTCTGCAAATTCGTGTAGGTAGCATGTAGATAATTTATGAGAAACTACCAATGATACTACATTGAATTTTTTTATTTCTGCCAATAAGTTATTTCCAGCTTTTCTGGCAGACTCTGCGTATAAATGTGCCGCTTTGTCTCCAGACGTATCAAGACTCACAATTACTTTCAATCCATTAGCTGTAGGAAATGAATAAAAATTTGAATTGTTTTCGTGAGTGTTGTTTATAGCATCTATTTGCCAAGAATCTAGCCCTAAGTCTAAATTCGCACTTCCTTTTTCTATCAATATGATTTCTGCTTGAGCAGATTCATTGTTATATTTTTTTACTTTTATTGGAATATTAAAGTTCATTTTAATTTATATTTTACATTTGTGATTATCAAGATGCGCAAATTTAGCAAAAAAAAATCAGATAACTCATATTTTGGATAAATTAATTGTCTTAACAATATTTAACAAAGATGTTTTTTTGAGATAAATGTATAGAAATCAATCTGATATTTCAAATAAAACTGTGTTTTGTCAAAAAAAAGCCTTTGTTCGTCAAAAAAAAGTCCCAAAACCCCATTTTAAAATGTTTTTTAAGTTAAATTTGCTCTCGAAAATAATGACCTTATTTTTAATATTGTAAACATGAAAATATAAAATCAAATGAAATTATTTAGACAAATTTTAATTATTATTCTCTTTCAGTTATTTGCTTATAGTGTCTTTGGACAAATAGGTGCTTTCAGGGTTAAAACAGGTGGTGCTATCAATATTGGTTATTCTAATTATAGGTATCTTACTTTTGGACAAGGATTGACACCAAACAATGATGGTCCATGGGCAATTGAAGAATTTGATGAAGGTATGAATTTTTGGAGACCATTTTCAAGTGGTCTCGGGTATTCTGGCAATTATTTAATTCATATTCACAATTATGGTCATGTGGGTATTGGGCAAAAAGCTAATCCAGGTTTTCAAAAAAGTTATGGTTTCTTGGGGAGTAAGAAAACTCAAAATTTTAAACTACAAGTAAATGGAAATATTGTAGCTCATGACTATTTTACATATAGCGATAGTAATGTGAAGAAGGATATAATGCCCTTAGATATGAATTATGGTCTTGCTGCAATTAATCAATTGAAACCCGTTAAATACAAATACAAAGACAATTTTATCAGCACTGAAATTCCCGATTCAAAAGATCAAAACAAAATAGCCACTTCAAACGAACAAAAATCTCAGAGTTTTATAGAAAATTCTACGCGATATGGACTCTTGGCGCAAGAATTAAAAACCGTTCTTCCCGACATGGTTTCACAAGTTGGCGAATTTGAAACGATTAATTATGTAAGTCTTGTTCCTGTATTGATAAAAGGAATCCAAGAGCAAAGTAAATTGATTGAAGATCAAGACCGTAAGATTCAAATTTTAAGAGAAGAGATTGAAAATCTTAAAGGAAGTAATATTGCAATGGAGATGAATATGACAAAAATCTATCAAATTGCACCAAATCCTTTTAAAGATAAAACTTATATAGCTTATATTATTGAAGAGAAATTGAATTTTAATGATGCAAAAATTGAAATTAGAGATGTACAATCAAAATTAATAGCATCCTATGACTTGTCATCAAAACAACGCTATGGCAAAGTTGAGTTTGTACCAAAATCTGCAAATATAGGCAGTTATATTTGTGCTCTTAGAATAGATGGACAAATCAAGGATAGCAAAATTATTTTGCTAGAAAATTAGTATTAGTCATTTCTGAAAATCAAAAGCCATGATTAATTTTCCACGAATAGTAATGCTTTTTGCATTTTTTCCTTTGTTTTCTTATTGTATTGAACCAAATTATTATTGGTACCAAGGACAAAAGATCTTCTTTGAACAAAAAGGGAACAAAAAATATTTGACTTTGAATCTAATTTCAGATTCGACTAAATTAAAACAAATATTTCCTCATTTTAATATTTTAGAATTTGGAAAATGTGATTTGAGCAATGGTCTCAATCATGAATATAAAAAACAGATTTTTGTAGAGTATTTTGCTATAGTTCAAAGCGATTCTTTTGGCAATTTAGATTCCAATGATTTTATAAAGTATCATACACCCTTTTTTGAAATAAATAAATCGGAGGCGGGTTTATCCCATCTTTTTTATGTAAAACTGAAAAACCCAAATGATATAAATATTCTTAAAAACAAATGTTTTGAAAATAAGGTTGAAATTGTAGGCCAGAATCAATTTATGCCAGAGTGGTATACCATTCAAGTCTCAAAATGGTCTAATGGAAATGCTTTGCAGATGGCTAATAAATTTTATGAATCTAAGTTGTTTGCATGTGCGGAACCCGATTTTTTAGTAAATGATCAATTACATTGTGTAAATGACCCCGTATTCGTAGAACAATGGAATCTGAATAATACTGGCATAAATGGCTGGACTGCTGGGGTAGATATAAAAGCGTGTCAAGCATGGGGAATTACTTCGGGAAATCCTAATGTAATTGTTGCGGTATTGGATGAAGGTGTAGAATTAAATCATCCCGAAATTGCAAATTTTACTAGCATTAGCTATGATTCAGAGACCAAAACTTCGCCTAGTGTCGTTTATGGAAGTCATGCTACCGCAGCAGCAGGGGTTATAGGAGCTTCAAAAAACAACAATAAAGGGATTGCTGGTATTGCACCCGATTGTAAGATTATGTCGGTGAGTAATAAGCTTAAAGGAAATCCAGACTCTAGAAAAGCTAGAGCAGATGGAATTAATTGGGCTTGGCAAAATGGTGCAAGCGTAATTAATAATTCTTGGAGTTCAAGTGTGAAATATCAAATAATTGATGATGCTATTAATTTTGCTTTATCAAAAGGTCGAAATGGACTTGGAACAGTTGTTGTTTTTTCTTCAGGGAATGAAGATAATGATAAAATAAGTTATCCTGCTAATGCCATTCCTGATATTATAGCAGTAGGTGCCGCATCTCCATGTGGTCAACGAAAAAGTAAAACGCCAGTTTCATGTGATGGTGCATTTTGGGGAAGTAATTATGGAGAGGGGTTGGATGTTGTAGCACCTGGTGTTTTTATTCCAACTACCGATAGAGTTGGCGATCCAGGATATTCAAACTCAGATTATATCAATAATTGGTTTGGTACATCGGCTGCAGCACCTCAAGTCAGCGGTGCAATTGCTCTAATGTTGTCATTAAATCCAAGCTTGTCTGCCCTAGAAATACAGCGAATTATTCAGAAAACAGCTAAAAAGATAGGTAGTTATTCATACACATCAGATGCAAACAAACCAAATGGAACATGGAATGAAGAAGTGGGATATGGGATGATAGACATCCAAGAAGCATTGTTACAATCCTTTTGTAATATTACATTGCTAAACAATATTGTATTGAATCAAGATTCTGTCATTTCAAATTGTGTTATAAAAACATCAAATACTTCTATAGAATCAAAGAATATGTTTTTAAATGTATCTAAAGAATTAGAAATTATAGATAATTTCTATATTAAAGAAGATGCTTATTTTGAGATAAAAACAGATTAAAATCAATTGTTTGTGAAATTTTGAAATCTTATTTTACAAAGTTTTTTTATTTTTTTTGCTATTTCTGAAAAAAAAGTCAGTTATATAAAATTCATATATTACTTTTGTGGGTCAAAATACACGTTTAAATATCAGTTGAATGAAACTTTTTAATTTCCTTACGCAAGAAATAGCGATAGACTTAGGAACAGCCAATACTATTATCATGCACAATGACAAAGTAGTGGTAGATCAGCCTTCAATGGTTGCTATTGATAAAATTTCCGATAAAGTTATTGCTATAGGAGAGAAAGCACAACAGATGCAAGGGAAAGAACATAAAAATCTTGAAGTTGTAAAGCCTTTGAAAGATGGAGTTATTGCCAACTTTAATGCCGCTGAAAATATGATTAGAGGTATGATAGGATTGATAAACAAGTCCAATAAATTCCTCTTTCCCCCTACGTTTAAGATGGTAATATGTATTCCATCGGGAATTACGGAGGTAGAATTAAGAGCGGTAGTAGATAGCGCCGAAAGAGCGGGTGGGAAAGAAGTGAAACTTATATATGAGCCAATGGCAGCAGCTATTGGAATAGGGATAGATGTAAAAGAGCCCGAGGGAAATATGATAGTAGATATAGGAGGAGGAACTACAGAAATTGCCGTTATTGCACTCTCAGGAATTGTAAGTGATCAATCTATTCGTTTGGCTGGCGATCAATTGACAAAAGATATTATGGATTATATGAAAACACAGCATAATCTTAATATCGGAGAACCTACTGCCGAGTTGGTTAAGAAAAATGTGGGTTCCGCCTTAACTCACCTTGACAATCCACCACCAGACTATCCTGTTCAAGGAAGAGACAACGTGATGGGTATCCCAAAACAAATAGTAATTTCATACCACGAAATAGCAGATGCTATAGATAAGTCTATACAAAAAATTGAAGAATCTATATTGAGAGCACTGGAAAGTACTCCTCCAGAATTGGCAGCTGATATTTTTAGAACAGGTATATATCTTACTGGTGGAGGTGCATTGTTGAGAGGATTGGATAAAAGAATTAGCGACAAGACTAAGTTAAAAGTTCACGTAGCTGATGACCCATTATTGGCGGTAGCTAGAGGCACCAACATTGCCTTGAAAAATATGGAAAATTTTGCAGCTGTATTAAAATAGTGCTTTAATTGATTTATGGGCAATATAGTCAAAATATTACTTAGAATATTTCCTTTTTTATTTTTTGTTTTTTTGGAAATTATTGCATCATATATTCTATTCAAAAACAATGAATATTATAGTGCAGGTATCGTAAATAAGTCAAATTACTTTATTGGAAGTTTTTACGATAAAATTGCTAATACAAAAAATTACTTCAATCTTAGAAGTATAAACGATAGTTTGGCCAAAGAGAACGCTAAATTGCTTCAAGATATTTATAATTTACCTATTAAAAATGAATTTCAAAATTTTGATTCATTAACAAATAAAGGTATAATAAATCAATATAGCCTAGCTGAAGCAAGAGTTGTTAGTAATACTATTTCCAATACACGAAATTATTTAATCATAAACAAAGGTCGAGCTCAAGGAATTGAAATTGATATGGGAGTTATTGGTCCGAAAGGTCCTGTAGGAGTAGTTGTGCAAGTTTCCGAAAATTATGCTTGCGTAATGTCTTTTTTAAATAAAGATGCAAACATTAGTGTCAGAGTAAGAAGCACAAAACAAATTGGTGTTTTGAAATGGCAAGGTCCTGATATTAGAATTGCTTCATTGGAAGATATTCCAAAACACGTAAAATTAAAAAAAGGAGAAATTATTGAAACAAGTGGCTTCTCAACTTTTTATCCTGAGGGTATTGTTGTTGGGAAAGTTTTGAATCAAGTAGAGGACAATGAAAGCAATTTTGCAGAAATTAACGTACTTCTTAATACAGATTTTTCAAAATTGGAATATGTTTATGTAATAAAAAATAATCAATATAAAGAACTTAAAAATATGGAGCAATATATTGATACTACAATACAAACCTCAAAATAAGAATAATGAAAAATAAAATCACAAACATTATTTTTTCTGCTTTATTTTTGTTTTTAACTCAAATATTATTTGTAAATAATATCAATTTTTTTGGGTTTTTTAATCCAAAATTGTATCCTATTTTTGTGATTTTGTATCCAAGATCTATTTCTAACGTTTATTTACTTTTAATTGCTTTTATTTATGCGTTTGTTGTTGATGCTTTTAGTTATACACTAGGAGTTGGCATTATTGCATTAGTTTTTATTGCTTTTCTTAAGCCTTATTTGTTGAGGATCATGCATAGTAGAATGGAGGAAGATGCAATATTGTCCATTACTGTACAAGGTAAAAATTTCATAATGCGATATTTATTTATTACGTTGTTTGTTTTTCATTTGGTTTATTTTTTTACAGAAATAGGACAGTTCTACAATGTTTTTTATATAATTCTAAAATCATTTTTAAGTACAATATTAGCATTAGCACTTTACTTTATTTTTGTTTTTATGTTTGTGTCACAAAGTCAAAAACGTGAAGTGAAATTATAAAAAATAAATTGAACAAGAAAAATCATGCATACTGAAACTTTTAATAGCGAAAAATATTTAGATATGGAACTTCTGCGTTTTACTACAGCAGGAAGTGTGGATGATGGTAAAAGTACATTGATTGGAAGACTATTGTATGATTCAAAATCACTTTTTCAAGATCAAATAGACGCAATCCAAAAAACAAGTGAGCGAAAAGGTGAAGATACATTAAATCTGGCTTATTTTACCGATGGACTCAAAGCAGAATTGGAGCAGGGTATTACCATTGATGTAGCGTATCGATATTTTGCTACACCCAAAAGGAAGTTTATAATTGCCGATACACCAGGTCATATTCAATATACAAGAAATATGGTTACGGGGGCTTCTACCGCCAATTTAGCTATTATATTAATTGATGCACGAAAAGGAATTGTAGAACAAACAAAAAGGCATTCTTTAATCGCTTCGCTTCTTGGCATTCCGCATTTGGCAGTTTGTATCAATAAAATGGACTTGGTGGATTATAGCGAAGAAGTATTTGAAAATATTAAGAAAGAATTCAAAGAGTTTGCATCCAAATTAGACATCAAAGATTTTCATTTTATCCCTATTTCGGCACTTAATGGCGACAATATTGTGAATAAGTCGGAAAAGATGAATTGGTATGAAGGGACTACATTGATGTATTTGCTTGAAAATATTCATGTAGCCAATGATTATAATTTT
>CAZUUI010000022.1:0-15118 GCA_964622955.1 uncultured Chitinophagaceae bacterium
TTTTCTTATAAAAAAGACTTGTGGACATCGTCTAAGCTGAACTAAAGACTATACAGTTTGATCTTGTTTGTTTTTGTCATTTGAACATAAAGTATTTATTTTCAACTTTTTAGCTTTAGTTTGCTTTCAATAATTTTCCACAATGCTAGTGTTTTTGCATAATATCCCTAAAATAAGTAATTTATCTACAGCTGTTAATAAAAAATGAGATCAATTCTGTTGATAAATTGTTAGTTGAAATATAGCTAAAATATACTTTTTATTGATTTCTTGAATTTAATCAACATTTTATCAACAATTAATTGAGTCTTTTGTTGAAAAATTTTTAGAAAAAAAGTGGGAAAATATGGGTGAATTAAAAAAAGAAGTGTAATTTTGTGGAAATTTTTATTCACAAATGGCTTTTTTAGGTGAAAGTTTTATTAAAATAGACGACAAGGGTAGGCTTAGAATTCCTACTGCCCTCAAAGAGGGAATGTCCGAAGAAGCTCAAAACAAATTTGTAGTAAATAGAGGTTTTGAAAATTGTCTTACATTGTATCCGTATGATGTGTGGAAAGTTGTGAAAGCAAAAATTGATGTATTAAATACATTTAACAGAGAAAACAGAGAATTTGTAAGAAGATTCTATAGCGGTGCTACCGAAATGACTTTGGATGCGGGCGATAGAATTAATATTTCTAAACAATTATTGGAATATGCTGGGATTACCAAAGAAATTGTATTGACGCCTGTCAAAGATTATTTTGAAATCTGGGATAGCAAAAAATACAATGAATTGATGAATCAACAGGATAGTAGTTCATTTGAAGATTTGGCAGAGCGAGTTTTAGGAAACCTTGATTTATAATTTTTAATCCATCAATCATAAAATTAAGATAAACTAAAGAAATGTATCATATAAGCGTTCTTTTAAATGAATCTATTGATAGTCTCAATCTTCAAAAAGATGGGGTCTATGTAGATTTGACTTATGGAGGTGGCGGACATTCAAAACTACTCTTGTCGAATCTAGGGCCAAAAGGAAAGTTGTATGCTTTTGATCAAGATGAAAGTGCTTTTCAAAACAAATTGGATGATAATCGATTGGAATTGATTCGAGAAAATTTTGAAAATGCGTCTGATTATCTTTTGGCATTAGGTGTGGAGGCAGTAGATGGTGTATTGGCCGATTTGGGGGTGAGTAGCTTTCAATTCAATGACGATGCTAGCGGATTTTCATATCGCAGCAATATCGATTTGGATATGAGAATGGACAAGCGAATGGATATTTCGGCAAAAGATATCCTCAATTCGTTTAGCGAAGAACAATTGCAGATGATATTTCAAGAATATGGCGAAGTGCGAAATTCTAAAACATTAGCTACCCGAATTGTAGAAAAGAGAGTTCATAAACCCTTTGAAAAAAGCGATGATTTGAACGAAATATTACTTGCTATAAAATTTGGTCCCTTTGAAAGTTATGCCGCACCTGTCTATCAGGCGTTGAGAATGGAAGTAAATGATGAGCTAGGAACCTTGAAGCGTATGCTGGAGAGTATGTCAAAAATAGTAAAAGTGGGAGGACGAATTTCGATTATTACATTTCATTCTTTGGAAGATAGAATTGTGAAAAATTATATGAAATATGGTGAGTTTGAGGACCAGCCTACCACCGATATTTTTGGAAAGCGAAAGGAATGGAATTGGAAAGTAGTGGCAAAAAAAGCCATTGCGCCTTCGGAAATAGAAGTAAAGCAGAATAGTAGAAGTAGAAGTGCAACATTGAGGGTTATGGAAAAGATAAAAAATTAAATAAATGGAATATTCTTTAGAAGGTACTATTAAGTATTTCTTGGAGTGGACAAAGAAAAATTTACAGTTCGTAGTGTATTTATTTGCACTTTCTATGCTGTATATCTGGAACAACCACAAAGCCATTAGTTTGATTAGAGAAATAAATTTTAAAGCAAAAGAATTGAAAGAATTGCGATGGGAGTATTTGACCAAAAAAAGCGACTTGATGTACAAGAGCAAACTTTCGGAAGTGACGCCCAAAGCAAAAGAAATGAATTTAGTACCATTGGATAAACCACCTTATAGAATAACATTAGAAAAAAAAGAATTTGAACACCAAGAGTAACATCCTTTATAGAACCTATTTCATATTTGGCCTACTACTTATAGTAAGCCTTATGATCGTATGGAAGATATTGGATACCCAATATTTTGATGGGGGATATTGGAAAAAACTTGGCGACGATATTTCATTAACCAAAAGAAAAATAATAGCTGAAAGAGGCAATATTTATACCTATGATGGCAGAATGTTGGCTACTACTATCCCTACCTTCAATCTATTTATGGATACAAAAGCAGAAGGTCTCAAAGAAGAATTGTGGAATCAAAAAATTGATTCATTGGCGTGGGCACTTTCAATTAAATTTAATGACAAATCGGCTGCGCAATGGAAAAAAGAATTGACAGATGCTAGAGAGAGTGGAAAACGCTATTATCCTATCGCTAAAAAGATTTCATTCTTAGATTTTAAACAAATAAAATCATTCCCTATATTTAATTTGCCAAAAAACAAATCGGGATTGATTGTAGAACAAGAAAATTCTAGAAAAATGCCATTTGGATTTTTGGCACAGCGTACTATTGGATATATAAGAGATTCGGGAAAGTTAAAAGTAGGTATTGAAGGTCGATTCAACGAAGAGCTGACAGGTGAAAACAAGGAATTGCTAATGCAAAAAGTAGCTGGAGGCATTTTTATGCCCGTAAATGAACAAAGCGAATTTGGTGCCAAGCCAGGTTTAGATATAATTACTACTTTAGATGTAAATCTTCAAGACTTGGCGGAATCATCTCTAGAAAAAACATTGAAAAAATTTCAAGCAAAACACGGCTCTGTCATATTGATGAATATCAAAACAGGCGAAATTAAAGCGATTGCTAATTTAGGGAAATTTAAACCAAAAGACGCGAATGAAGTAAAATATATAGAAGATTTTAATTATGCTATTGGTGAGCCAAATGAACCCGGTTCTGTAATGAAATTGGCTTCAGTAATGGCATTGCTTGAAGATGGGTTTTGTGATGAAAATTATAAAATTGATTTAAGCAAAGGGAGATATAAATACTACAACGCCGAAATGATTGATGCACATCCAAAAGATGCAACTGTCACTTTAAGCGAAGCATTTAAAATGTCGAGCAATGTAGGGATTTCTAAACCCGTTTTTAAGTTTTATAGCGATGATAAGGAGAAGTTTTATGCTAAATTGGAACAATTCAACCTTACAAAGCCAATTGGAATAGAAATTGTAGGTGAGGTAGCACCGCAAATCAAGAAACCAAAAGAATGGTCTGGGGTATCGTTGCCATGGATGTCTATTGGATACGAAATGAAATTGACACCTTTGCAAATTCTTACATTTTATGCAGCCGTAGCTAATGAAGGAAAAATGATGAAACCTTTTTTAGTGAAAGAAATCAGAGATAATAGCAATGTTGTAGAGACCTTTAAACCTGAAATTATTAATGAAAGAATTGCAAAAAAAGAAACAATACAAGTGGTTAAAAAAATGCTTGAAAAAGTAGTGGATAGCGGAACAGCCTCTAATATCAAATCGTACTATTCTATTGCTGGAAAGACAGGTACCAATTTGCTTACAACCAGAAAAAATGGATATAGAGAGAAGTTTTATCAAGCTTCTTTTGTGGGGTATTTTCCAGCGGAAAACCCAGTGTATGCTTGTATTGTAGTTGTTAATTCACCTAATAATTCTATAGGTTTTTATGGAAATGTAGTAGCTGCGCCAGTTTTTAAGGATATTGCGGATAGAATTTATTCAACAGATATAAAAATTCATAAAGAATTGATTCAAAAAAATCCGAGTTCATTTTTAGGGTTGAAATCTTTTAAAGGATTTAAAGAAGATATTCTTGCTGTTGGGAAAAAATTAGGTTGGAATACAATCATAGGAGATTCTTCCTCGGAATGGGGAACAGCTGTTGTAGCAAAGAAAAATGTCGTGTTGAAGCCAAATTTTTCCAGTCCAAAATTGATGCCAAATTTAAAAGATATGAGTGTGAAAGATGCAGTATATATTCTTGAAAATATGGGTGCAAAGGTTCAAATTCAAGGTAAGGGAAAAATAACGGATCAATCTATTAAGCCTGGACAGAAAATATTTAAAGGTAGTTATGTTAAAATTTATTTAAGTTAATTATGGCAATGAATTTAAATGACTTATTAGCTAATAAAAATATTCAAAAGACATTGAATCTTTTGAATGAAATTTCTATTGAAGCAATAGAGATGGATAGCCGTAGCGTTAGGGCTAATACTCTTTTTGTAGCGATAAAAGGAGTGACTTCGGATGGACACGAATATATAAGCAAAGCTATTGAGAAAGGTGCTGTAGCTGTCGTTTGTCAAAATTTGCCAGAGCAGCTTTCCCCAAATATCGCGTATGTTCAAGTAGAAAATTCTGCTAAAATTTTAGGTCAATTAGCCAGTACATTCTATGATTTTCCATCTGAAAAGATGACCGTAGTAGGCGTTACAGGTACCAATGGTAAGACCACAACGGCTTCTTTACTTTTCAATTTGTATACGTCTATTGGCTTCAAATGTGGATTGTTGTCTACTATTGAAGTTAAAATTGGCGATAAAGTACTGCCTTCTACGCACACTACACCCGATGCTATTTCGATTCAATCTTTTATGAATGAAATGGTGAAAAATGGTTGTACGCATTGTTTTATGGAAGTGAGTAGTCATGCTATTGACCAATATCGTATTGAAGGTATTGATTTTGATGGGGCTATTTTCACCAATATTACCCACGATCATTTGGATTATCACAAAACATTCAGTCATTATTTAGATACCAAAAAAAGGTTTTTTGATGATTTGAAGGCGACAGCGGTTGCTATTACAAATATCGACGATAAAAATGGCAATTTTATGCTTCAAAATACAGCAGCCAAAAAAGTTTCTTACGCACTAAAAAGTATGGGAGACTATCGTTGCAGCATTTTAGACACCTTTACCGAAGGGATGAGTTTGAAAATTGAAGGTAAAGAAATTTACACACAATTATCGGGCGAGTTCAATGCTTATAATATCTTGGCGGTATATGCTATGGCATCTGAGCTGGGAATGGATAGGGAAGTCTTGGATATAGCTATTTCTAAATTAAAACCAATTCAGGGTAGATTTCAAACGGTGATTTCTCATACGAAAAAAATTATTGGAATTATCGATTATGCGCATACTCCCGATGCTTTAGAAAAATTATTATTTGAAGCCAAACGATTGAAAAGAGAGAATAATCTGATTTCGGTAGTAGGTTGTGGTGGCAATAGAGACAAAGAAAAACGCCCCAAAATGGCGCAAATAGCTTGTGAATACAGTGATAAAGTATTGTTGACTTCCGATAATCCTCGTGATGAAAATCCTGTAGATATTATCAAAGAAATGAAAGAAGGATTGGACGGCACTATGCTCAAATCTACCTTGACAATTGTAGATAGGCAAGAAGCTATCCGAACAGCTTGTATGCTGTCGGAGGCTGGAGATGTAATTGTAGTGGCAGGAAAAGGACACGAAACCTATCAAGAAATTCAAGGGGTAAAATACGATTTTGACGATAGAAAAGTATTGGAATTAATTTTTAACGAACTAGGACTCTAAAAATAGAAATTATGTTGTATCATTTATTTAATTATCTTAATACTCAATTTCATTTGCCGGGAGCAAAGTTGTTCAACTATATCTCTTTCCGAGCGGGTATGGCAGTTTTTGTCAGTGTATTGATTATGATAGTATTTGGTGAGAAATTGATACAATTTTTGAGAAAAAAACAAATTGGCGAAACCATTCGAGATTTGGGACTTGAAGGTCAAATGGAAAAAACAGGAACGCCTACAATGGGTGGACTTATCATTATTGCGGCTATTGTAATTCCTACTTTATTATTTGCCAATCTTACCAATGTTTATATTTGGATGTTAATTATTGTATCAATTGTACTTGGTGGAATTGGATTTTTGGATGATTATATCAAGGTTTTTAGAAAGAATAAAGAAGGTTTACAAGGAAAATTCAAAATAATTGGACAAGTAAGCGTGAGCATTTTTGTAGCCATAATGATGTATTTTCATCCCGATATTAAAGTGCGTGATTTGAATAATACGTATGTTTTTACCTTGGAAGAAGGCAAAATTCACGATCCGTATAATCCTGTAAATATTTTCAAAACCGATACGATGATTCCTGGGAAAGGAAAAGAAGTAGATGGCTTGTATTATACGCACGATACCAAGAATTTGATTACAAATGTGCCTTTTTTGAAAGGAAACAACCTTAATTATGATGATATTTTTGAGAAAATGGGCTTGCATCCCAATTTGTATTTTATTCCATTTTTTATACTGTTGATTTTTATCATTACAGCCGTATCCAATGGTGCCAATACTACCGATGGTATTGATGGACTGGCTGCAGGTAGCTCGGCTCTAATTGGTGCTAGCTTGGCAGTGCTTACTTATGTGACAGGAAATAGTATTTTCTCCGAATATTTAAATGTACTTTATATCCCGCACGTAGGAGAATTGGTAATTTTTGTGAGTGCCTTTGTGGCGGCTTGCGTAGGATTCTTATGGTGGAATAGCTATCCTGCCCAAATTTTTATGGGAGATACAGGTAGCTTGGCTTTAGGAGGAATTATAGCTACTATTGCTATTATTATCAGAAAAGAAATGATGATTCCTGTTTTGTGCGGTATTTTCTTGGTGGAGAATTTGTCGGTTATGATGCAAGTGGGATATTTCAAATATACAAAAAAGAAATTTGGAGAGGGAAGACGTATTCTATTGATGTCGCCTTTGCATCACCATTATCAAAAAATGGGGATTCCAGAATCTAAAATTGTAATGCGTTTTTGGATTGTAGGGGTTTTATTGGCTGTAATTACTGTGGTATTCTTAAAATTGAGATAAGCAAATGAAAAAGAGAATCGTAATTTTAGGAGGAGGCGAAAGCGGCGTTGGCACAGCTATTCTTGCACAAAAGCAAGGGTACGAAGTCTTTTTGTCCGATAAAGGACTGCTGGCAGATAAGTACAAGAATCAATTGGTGCAATATGGAATTGATTTTGAGGAAGGAACACATACCGAAGCTGCTATTTTGAATGCCGATGAAATTATGAAAAGCCCCGGCATTCCTGATAAGGCAGAAATTATTAAAAAAATCAAAGAAAAGCATATTCCCATTATTTCAGAATTGGAATTTGCCTATCGATATCAAAAAGGAAAAATCATTGGGATTACAGGAAGCAATGGCAAAACCACTACTACCAATTTGATTTATCATATTTTCAAAAATGCAGGACTCAATGTAGGGATGGCAGGAAATGTAGGCAATAGTTTTGCATATATGGTAGCGGAAGAGCCAAAAGATATTTACGTACTGGAAATTAGCAGTTTTCAGCTGGATGATATCGAAAAATTTAAGTGCGATGTAGCTATTTTGCTCAATATCACACCCGATCATTTGGATAGATATAATTATGAAATGAAAAATTATGTGTTTTCCAAATTTAAAATTACTCAAAATCAAACAGAAAATGATCTTTTCATTTACTGCAAAGATGATAAAGAAACGGAAAATTTTATGAAAGAAAACTCCAATAAAATTTACTCCGAAAAAATTCCTTTTTCAATACTTGAACCTATTGACAAAGGTGGCTATTTAAAAGAAGATCAATTAATTATTAATATTTCAGAACCCGAATTTTTTATGCATACTCAAGAAATAACAATTAAAGGCAAACACAATCATTATAATTCCCTTGCAGCAGGAATTGCAGCAAAGCATTTTGAAATCAAAAATGAAAAATTACGAGATTGTTTTGCCAGTTTTACGGCTATTCCGCATAGAATGGAAAATTTCTTATCTATAAATGGTGTAGAGTATATCAATGACAGCAAAGCTACCAATGTCAATTCTACTTGGTATGCATTGGAAAGCTTGCATAAAAAAGCAGTATGGATAGTAGGTGGAGTAGATAAGGGAAATGATTATGATGTACTTTTAGATTTAGTTAAAAACAAAGTAAAGGCAATAGTTTGCTTAGGTGAGGATAATTTTAAATTGCAACAAACTTTTAGCGGTATTGTAGATGTGGTAATTAGTACCAATAATATGAAGGATGCAGTTCGTTCGGCTAGCAAGTTGGCTTCCAAAGGCGATTGTGTCTTATTGTCTCCTTGTTGTGCAAGTTTTGATTTATTCAAAAATTACGAAGATAGAGGCGATCAATTCAAAAACTGTGTAAGAGAATTATAATATTATAAAAATAGGATGGAACAATTTTTGAGTAATTTTAAAGGCGACAAGATAATATGGATGGTAGTTCTTCTACTATCTCTATTTAGTGCTATGGCTGTATATAGCAGCGTAGAGACACTTGCCTATGCTCAAAAAACGTCTGTGGCATCGCATATTATCAAGCACATGATGCTTATCGTTTTATCTGTTTCTATTATGTGGGTTTTTCATTTATTTCCATATCAATATTATGCAGGATTGTACAAATTGTTTATTCCATTGGCAGCTATAGGACTTGTTTTTGCTACTTTTTTTGGGCATAGAATTAATGAGGCGGGGCGTTGGATAAAAATTCCTATTATTAATTTTACTATACAGCCTTCGGATTTTGCCAAGGTGGCACTTATTATGTTTTTGGCTCGCTATTTGAGCAAATATCAAGATAAATTAGATACAATCAAAGGGCCTTATGGCATTATGTTGTTGGTTACTTTTGGTATGTCGGGCTTGGTTTTTATCGAAAATTTCTCTACTTCAGTAATGCTTTTGGTTATGGCATTTGCCATGATGTTTGTTGGAAGAGTTAAAAATACGTTGTATTTTGGGACATTGGGCTTAGGAGCTCTGGTTGGGGTATTATTTCTTTTTGTTGTAATGACAGTTCCTGATGATTATTTGAAATATGGTCGTTTGAGAACTATCAAGTCTAGGGTAGAGGAATTTACCTCAAAAAAAGAGAAGAAAGAGGTTCAATATCAAGTAAAACAGGCTTATATCGCTATTTCTAGAGGCGGAATTTTGCCCAATGGTCCTGGAAATAGTAGACAAAAGAACTTTTTGCCCAATGCGTTTTCGGATTATGTATATGCTATTATCATTGAAGAATGGGGTCTTTTGGGTGGAGTCGTTTTGATTTTGTTGTATTTAACCTTATTGTACCGCGTAGTATTGATTGTGATTAAGAGCCCGCGAACATTCGGTGCATTGTTGGCGTTAGGGTTGGGATTGAGTATTGTCATTCAAGCTTTTGTAAATATGAGTGTCAATGTGGGATTATTGCCTTCTACGGGAGTTACATTGCCATTGGTGAGTATGGGGGGAAGTAGTTTGTTGTTTTTTGGGATTGCATTTGGTATCATTATTAGTGTGAGCCGAAGTGTAGAGCTTGAAGAATTGGGGAAAGCACCTTCCAAAGAGAATTATATTGATGAATTAACCAGTCAAATGGCTGTATAAATTATAGAAAAAGAATGAGTCAGTTGAAAAAGCGAATTTTGATAAGTTGTGGTGGTACAGGAGGACATATCTTCCCAGCTATTGCTATTGCTAGAGCTTTGCAGAAAAAAATCGATGCGGAATTTCTATTTGTAGGCGCGCTAGGCAAAATGGAAATGGAGAAAGTTCCTGCCGAGGGATTCCCAATCGTTGGGCTTCCAATTGCGGGCTTTCAGCGGTCGTTAACTTTTGGAAATTGTATCAAAAATTTGATGTTACCGTTCAAATTGGTTTTTAGTTTTATAAAAACATTTTTTGTAATCTTACGCTATAAACCAGCTGTAGCTATAGGCACAGGAGGCTATGCCAGTGGACCTACGTTAAAAATGGCCAATTGGATGGGAATTCCTACTTTTATTCAAGAACAAAATTCGTTGCCAGGCTACACCAATAGAATCTTGGGAACACAAGCCAAAGCGGTATTTGTGTCTTTTGACGGTATGGAAAAATATTTTGCTAATAAAAATGTAATTAATGCAGGAAATGCGATACGTGAAGATTTTCAAGAAGGTATGATGAGTCGAAGTCAAGCGTTAGCCGAATTTGGATTTGAAGAAGGTAAAAAAACTATATTCATCACAGGAGGAAGTTTGGGTGCAAATGCTATCAATAAAGCTATTGAAAAAGATTTGGAAATGTTAAAAGAAAAAAACTATCAAATTATTTGGCAATGTGGCAAAGTGTATTTGAGCCAATATAAAAAATACGAATCGGAATCAATCAAAGTAGTAGATTTTATTCAAAATATTCAAGCGGCTTATGCTGCGGCAGATATTATAGTGTCGCGTTCGGGAGGTGCTATTTTTGAAATGTTTGTTGTAGGCAAGCCTCTAATAATTCTTCCTTCGCCTAATGTAGCTGAAGACCACCAAACAAAAAATGCTATGGCATTGGAGGAAAACAATGCTGCATGGATGATAAAAGATTTAGATGCCAATGAAAAATTAGTGCCTAGTATGATACAATTGATGGAAGATGCTGCCAAACAGGATGCAATGAAACAGAGTTTAAGGAAATTAGCAAAGCCACATGCGGCTAGCGAAATAGCAGATTATATAATTAAAACAGTACCAGAATGGAATTAAAGAACATGAACGATTTAAAGCATATTTACTTTTTGGGTATTGGAGGCATAGGAATGAGTGCCTTGGCTAAGTATTTTATTCAATCGGGCAAAACCGTTTCGGGATACGACAAAGTAGAGACCGATTTGACAAAAGAATTGGTAGCTATGAGCGCGCACATTCAGTACGAAGATGAAGCCAAAGCATTCCCAAATGCGGTAGATTTGGTAATTTATACACCCGCAATTCCCAAGGATAGTGCCTTGTTGAATCATATTCAGCAAAGTGGAATTCCTATAATGAAGCGTTCGGAAGCATTGGGATTGATTACAAAAGATAAATTTACTATTGCCGTGGCGGGCAGTCATGGAAAAACCTCGGTGAGTAGTATGATTGCTTATGTATTACAACAATGCGGTATAGATTGCAGCGCATTTTTGGGAGGGATTTCGGTTAATTTTGGTAGTAATTATGTTTTTGGAAATGAGGATGTAGTGGTGGTAGAAGCCGATGAGTTTGACCGTTCGTTTTTGCAGCTAAATCCAAATCTAATTGTTATCACTTCAATCGATACCGATCATTTGGATATTTATGGAAATAAAGAAAATATCTATAAAGCATTTCAAGAATTTGTTGATAAATTGGATAAAGATGGACTTTTGCTCATAAATGAAAAAGCGGCCGATTTTATCAAAACCGATTGTGAGAAAATGATTTATGGTTTTGACAACGACGAATTCAATGCTACAAATATTGAAGTGCATGAAGGCTATGGAATTTTTGATGTAAATGATGAAGAACAAAAGTTCAAATTGCATTTCAATGGAAGACATAATATTGAAAATGCGTTGGCTACCGTAATTGTGGCTACGCTTATGGATGCCGAAGAACAAGAAATAGCTAAGGCACTGTCGGGTTTCAAAGGTATCAAAAGACGATTTGAGTATTTGTATGAAGGGAAAAATTCGATTTTGATCGACGATTATGCACATCATCCTACGGAAATAGCAGCTATTCTTCAAAGTATAAAGGAAATTTATCCTTTGAAAAAAATTACAGCCGTATTTCAACCTCATTTGTATAGTCGTACAAAAGATTTGCATGAAGAATTTGCAGCCTCTTTGGACATGGCAGATGAAGTGCTTTTGTTGCCAATTTATCCTGCAAGAGAATTGCCGATAGAAGGTGTAAGTTCTGCCTTGATACAAGATAATATGACCACGGCTTGTAGCATTATGGAAAAAGAAGCGGTGCTGGATTATGTGGCAAAAGAAGAAATAGAAGTATTGGTAACGATAGGTGCGGGCGATATAAATTTATTACATTCAAAATTGATAGCAATATTGCATGGAAAATAGAAAAAAATACAGTATTAAAAAAATTATAAGACTTATCGGCTGGATAGGTGTTGTAACTGTATTTGCTATGGCTACATATTATGCCGTAGCCAGAAAGAATAATGTCCGTGCCAAAGAAATAAAATTGGTTTTTGTAGGGAATAAAGGAAACTATTTTATCAATGAAAAGGATATGTTGAAAGAAGTGGATTTGGTCAATTCGCATTGGAAAGGCAAGCGTATTATCGATTTGAAAATAAATGCATTGGAAGAGAGTATTAAGCGAAATGAGTATGTGAAAAATGCACAGATTGTATCGGGGCAAAATGGTAAGTTGACCATTTTTGTAGAACAAAAAAATCCGATAGCTAGGATTTTTGAGAGTGGAGAACAATCATATTATTTGTCCGAAAATTGGGACAAAATACCTTCCTCTGGAAAATTTTCAAAACGTGTGATTACGATATTAGGCGCTACACAAGGTTTATTGAATCCCGTGTCGAAAACCGATAGTTTTATTCAATACGAAGTCAAGACTATTTTAAATTATAGTAGAGAAAATGAATTTTGGGCAAAGGCTATCGATCAAATTTATATCGACCCTTCAGGGAAAATAGAATTGGTTATGATTTTTAGCCAGTCTATACTCAAAATTGGAACGATAAATGAGGATTTTGAAAAACGATTCAACAAAATATTGATATTTTATAAATCAGTATTGAATTATGTGGATTTATCGCAATACAAATACTTAGATTTTACGTATAAAAATCAAATTGTAGGAATAAAAAGTTAAATTACAAATCAATATAATAACAAAATTATGAGTACGCAAAAAGAATTGAAAAAAGGAGAAATTGTTGTAGGTCTTGACATCGGAACTACAAAAATTTGTGTGATTGTAGCCCAAAAAATTGGTGAAAAGAAAATCGAGATTTTGGGAAAAGGGCAAGTAGCTTCACGTGGGGTAGAAGATGGCGAGGTGAAAAATATTAGAGATACCTCCGAAGATATTGTCAAAGCTGTAGAAATTGCAGAGCGTAATAGTGGGATGAAAATCAAAAAAGTAATAGTGGGTGTAGCGGGTGCACATGTCAAATCTACTATTATGCGATTGAGCTATACGAGACCCAATTCAGATAGCCTTATCGATGAGCAAGATATAAAGCAGCTTGAAAATCAAGTGAGCAATATAATGACCAGCCCAGGCGAATTGATAATTAGCTATCAGCCACAGGAGTTCTATGTAGATGGAAAAATTCCAAAAAACAACAATCCTATTGGAATGCGCGGCAATCGTTTGGAGGCAAATTGGCATATAATCATTGGCAATACCAATCCATCCAAAAATATTGAGATGGCTGTGGAAATGGCAGGGTTGGAATTGATAAACATGGATTTGGAGCCCTTGGCATCAGCCGAAGCGGTTTTGACAAAAGAGCAAGTGAGCGAAGGTGTTTGTCTTATTGATATTGGAGGTGGAACTACCGATTTGGCAATATTCTCCGATGGTATGATTCGTCACACGGCTATTTTCCCTTATGCTGGTGAATATTTGACAGAACAAATTCGTAAGTATTTCAAGTTGAGCAAGGCTTCGGCTAAGTCATTGAAAGAAAATACAAATGCTACCAGCGCTTTGTATAAGCATATACCTTTGGATTCAAAATACTTGGTTGTTAAGAATTTTAAAGGTCAAGAGCCTATAAATATTGACCAAAGAACCTATTGCCGTTTTATCAATGCTTGTTTGGATCAAATATTTACTTTGGTGAAAAATGAAATTCAATCCAATTTTTATAAAGATGCCTTGAATGCAGGTATTGTAATTACTGGTGGTGGCGCTATGATCAATGATTTGAAAAATTATGTGGAGCAATTCACGGGAATTCATACTCAAATAGGCAGACCCAATGCATATCTCACCAATCTGAAAGATCGCTCTTTGACCGATACAATGTATTCTACAGCAATAGGCTTGGTTTTACTTGCAGCTAAAAATGCTAATAATGATATGGTGGAGAGTAAAGAGGAAATACAAAAAGCAAAACTTTTGGAACAAGCTCCTGAAGTAATTGTAGAGGAAGTGAAACAAATAACTCCCGCTCCAAAGCCTCAAAAAAAAGGAACAGGATGGGCCGATAGATTAAAAGCAAAATTTGATATTTTGCTTTTAGATGAAAATACTGTCAGAGATTTTGAAGATATCAAATAAAATAAAAATTAAATATTAAATTAAATAACGTAAAAAATCATATTATGGACTTAGATTTCAATTTGCCAAAAGAAAAATCTTCTATCATCAAAGTTATAGGAGTCGGCGGTGGCGGAACCAATGCCGTAAATCACATGTATCACAAAGGAATTGCTGGTGTTAACTTCATCGTATGCAATACTGATGAACAACATTTGTTCTCTTCTCCAGTTCCTAATAAAGTTTTGCTAGGGCCTGAGTTAACTCATGGATTGGGTGTAGGTGCCGATCCTGAAATAGGCAAGAGAGCTACTCAGGAATCATTGGCACAAATAAAAGAAGAATTAGGGCACAATACTCAAATGTTGTTCATAACCGCAGGAATGGGTAAAGGAACTGGGACGGGTGGTTCTCCCGTTGTAGCTCAAGTAGCAAGAGAAATGGGCATTTTGACCATTGCTATTGTTACTACACCTTTTTCAAATCTAGGAAAATCAGCAGTAGAAAAAGCAACGGCTGGTATTGAAAATTTGAAAGAACATGTAGATGCTATCATTATCATTTCTAATGATAAAATTAGAGAAATGTATGGTTCGTTAAAAGGTAGCGAGGCATTTGCTTTGGCAAATGATGTATTGGCTACTGCGGCCAAAGGTATTTCAGAAATTATAACCGTTCCTGGTGAGTTTAATACCGATTTTGCAGATGTGAAAGGAGTTTTGACCAATGGAGGTGTTACGATAATGGGTTCAGGATATGCTGATGGTGCCGATAGAGCCAAAATCACAGTTAAGAAAGCATTGGAGTCTCCATTGTTGAACGATGGCGATATTAGAGGTGCCAAAAAAGCCCTTGTCAATGTTTCTTCTTCAGGAGAGCACGAGGTTACAATAGATGAAATTGATGAAATTTTAAATGATATTCG
>CAZUUI010000023.1:0-12419 GCA_964622955.1 uncultured Chitinophagaceae bacterium
ATTGCTAGAAAAACACGGTATGCAAGAATATTTGAGTATAGGTGGGTTCCCATGTCGTTCTATTGTGAATTTTTCTGAAAAAGCAGGTGATGGTTTATTATTGAAGACTTATTTACAACAAGAAATGATTAAAAGAGGAATTCTATGGAGTAGTTTTCACAATATGTGTTTTAGTCATTCCGATGAAGATGTTGTATTTACATTGGCCGTTTATGACGATATTTTCCCTGAATTTAAAAAATTAATAGAATCGAATTCCGTTGAAACAAATATTCAAGGACAAGTTTTGGAGCCAGTTTTTAGAAAAGTTAAATTCTAATTCACTCATAAAATAAATATTACATTGAAAACTTTTTTGAAACTTTTAATAATATTATTAAATCTTAATTTTTTAAGTTTATCTCTTAGTGCACAATCAACTCAAAAAGAATTGGAATTAGTTAAACAGGATACTGATTTGGATGGCATTCCTGATGAATATGATCAGTGTCCCAATATAGTAGGAGCAATCAATAATTTTGGATGTCCCAAATCGTATAACTTAGATGAAATTAAGCAGGAGTCTATTGGTAAAGCGATGCCAATTGACAATGTGAATTTGAGTCAAATAGAAAAAGTATCAATTCCGGGAGTAACTTGGAAAATGAGTAAATATGAAATTACGGTAGGTGAATATTTAGCCTTTTGCAAAAAAGTGAATAAATACTGGCCAGAATGGCTGGAAAAAGGAAATCAATACAATATATATACTGGAACCAATAAAAATTATAAAGAAAAGGGTATTTCCGAATTGATGTTTGATAGACCCATAATGGGAATATCATGGGAAGATGCCGTAGCATTTTGCGATTGGGTAGGAGGAAGGCTTCCTACTGCAGAAGAATGGGATTATGCTGCATCCGTTAATGAAAATAAAACCTATGCTGGTAGCAATCAATTAGATGAAGTGGCATGGTATTATGCCAATAGTAGATTGATACCAGAGAGTGTTGGACAAAAAAAACCAACATTGTATGGATTGTATGATATGACAGGAAATGTCTGGGAATGGACAAGTAGTGCATTAGGAAATGAACGATTGTGCAAAGGAGGAAGCGTTGTAAATGTTTCATGGAAATGCAAGGTTTCAAACTGGGAAAGTAGACATTATAAGCACAAGCGTTTTGACTTAGGGTTTAGAGTATTATATCCTTAAATTGAAGTAATTAAAAATTAAATTTAAACAAAAAAAAAGAAACAATTATATTTGCACCCTTTTAAAAAAATAAATAGAAAATGGCAGTAATATCAAAGATTCAAAAACATTCATACATTTTAGTAGGACTTATTGCACTTGCATTGATTTCATTTTTATTCATGGATATCAGTGGCAATGCTAACTTGATTAGTCAAGGTATGAATTATGTAGGGAAAGTAAATGGCGAAAAATTGGGTTATGAAGCATTTGATGATGAATATAAAAAACAAGAAGCGTCATATGTTCAAATGAAAGGTGGTCAAGCTTTGACAGATTTAGAACAACAAAGTTTGAAAAATCAAATTTGGAATAATTTTCTAAATGAACATGTAATTTCAAAAACATTTAATGATTTGGGTATTATCGTTTCGGCAAAAGAAATGATAGAATTGACTATGGGACAATTTGCAGATGAAAATGTAAAACAAATTCCTGCCTTTAAAAATGCACAAGGACAGTTTGATCCTATGTTGGTTGGAAATTTTATAAAAAGTTTGAATCAAGACGAACCTAATACTACTCCTGGAACAAAAAGAAAACAATGGTTGGAGTTTGAAAAAAGCATCAAAGAAAGCAGAAAAATGCAAAAATTCAATTCTTTAGTATCATCAGGATTGTATTTGCCATCTTGGTTAAATGAATTTGAAATGGGATTGTTTGACAAAAAAGTTTCAATGAATTATGTGTTTGTTCCATTTACTTCAATAAATGATAATGATGTGAAAATAACAGATGAAGAAATGAAGTCATATTTTGAAAAAAATAAAAATAAATTTTCAAGTCCACAAGAGGTTGTAAGTTTAAATTATGCAGTATTTCCATTAAAAGCTTCTACTCAAGATTCTATAGAGTTAATCACAAAATTTGCAAGTAGAATTGAAGAAATGAAAACTACTACAAATGACACAAACTTTATGAGAAGTTATGCGGATAAAGGATATGATGCTAATTTCTATAAAAAAGAAGATCTAGCAAAATATACAAATGTTGATCAAATATTGGCTGCAGCCCCTAAAACTGTCGTAGGTCCTTTTATTGATAAAGATAATTTTAAAGCAGTAAAAGTATTGGCAAAGAGAAATATTTCAGATTCTGTAAAGGTAAGAGAAATTGTTATTTCATTCCAAGATGCTATGCAAAGTCAAGATGCAGTAGCTAAAAGAATGAAATTGGTAGATAGTGTATTCAAAGCGTTAGATACATTGAATCAAAATTTTGATCAAGTAGCCGCTACGTTCTCTGCCGACAAAGGTCAAAGTCCTGCAAAATGGATATACAAACAACAAAATATGTGGCCAACAGAAATTTTTAATAATGGAGGTACAAAAACATATTTCAAAGCAATATCAGAAAGAGAAGCTATGGTGAGAATCTTAAAAGTAGAGTCTTATCCTGCTACTATTCCTGCAGTTCAAATTGGAGAAATTTCGGCTCCATTTGCACCATCTTCTGAAACTCAAAACGCAATCTATGCACAAGCAAATGAATTTAAATCCAAAGTAACTTCACCTAAAAGTTTTGAAAAAAATATTACTAAGTATGCTGGAGCCTATACAAATGCAGCTTATGTAACTCAAAATGATTTTTCAATTGGTGGAATTGAAGGAAATGCTAGAGAGGTGATTCGTTGGGCATTTAACAGTGAGTATAACGAAGTTTCTAGTTTGTTTACAGTAGGAAATTTTTACATTATTGCGAGCAATAATGGAAGCAGAAACAAAGATAAAGTTACTTTTGAAATGGTAAAAGACGATGTGAAAAAAATGTATATGCAAGAAGCCAAAGCTAAGCAAATCAAAGAAAAAATGAGTACTTCAAATTCTTTGGAAGAAATTGCTAGTAAATTTGCAACTACAGTAGGTGCTACAGATAGTGCTACATTTTTAAATTCATCTTTTAGCGGTTCGGCGGAACCAGGCGTTGTATTGAGCGCTATTCAGTCTAAGCTAAATCAAGTATCAAAAGGAATTAAAGGATTCAATGGAGTTTTTGCTATTAAACCTACCGCTGTAGTGAAAACAAATGTAAATCCTAGTGATATGTTGAATATTAAGTCTTCTATAGAACAATCATTCAAGAATACAAAAGGAATTGTTGAAGGAATGATAGAAAATGCTAAAATTAGCGACAATCGAGTAAATATATTTTAATTGATTATATTGTTTTTAATATGAAAAAGTGAGATTTTAGAATCTCACTTTTTTTTTGCCCATTTACAAATAAATATAAAAATTGTGAATTGTATCATAAACTGAATCCAAAGCATTATTTTTAAATATATTGGACTGTATTCAAATGATATTTTTTTATTGTATGGTGCTATGATTAAAGCCATTAGACCATTAGGTTTTTTTATAATGTTTGCTGGTTTATCATCAATTCTTAAATGCCAATTTGGATGAAACACTTGTGATAGATTTAGCGTATCAATTTTGTTTGTTTTACAAAAGGTCTCAAAATAATTTGGACGTATAGCAGTTATTTTTGGTAATTCTTGAAGCGAATCTGAAAAATAAAAAATAGGACGATTTATAGTTGAAAATCGGTTATTTGATTTTTCAAATAATTCAAAATCTTTTAGTTGAAAGGGGTTGTATCCTTTATCAGTAATGTTTTTCAAATAAATACTTTGGTTTGAATAACTTGGATGATAATCTTCTTTGTAAATAGTCAAATCTGAAAGTCTTTTATTTTTGGAGTTAGGAAATTTTTTAGGACTATTTCTTAAAGCATTATCCATTTTATTGAATTTTGTTTGAGAAATTATGGTTCCGCTAATATTGAGTTGTGAAGCAATGTATAAATCTAATACAACAAATATAAAAAGATAAATTTTTTGATATTTTTTAATTTTGAAAAATATCATATAGCAAATAGCTAATAATACTATTTGTATAGTAGACTGAAAAATGAGACGTGTGTAGAAATTTTCAGAAATTTTAAGTATTTCTCCTTTTTCAAAATCCCAAACATGAAATAATTCAAATCCTCCTTTGTTTTTAATTCCCCAATATATAGCTATACTACATACTAATATTAGAAGTAAAATTGTAATTTGAATACTTCGATTGTTATTATTTTTTTTATTTTCTATATAGTTTTGAAATCCATGAGCTGATATTATCAGAATGCATAAGATAAAAAATATTCTAAACACGCTAGGAAAACGAAACAAATTCATTAAAGGGATATTATGATAAATCCATAATCGTACAGGAGTATATTCTCCAAAAGATGCGAGTAAACAAATACCTCCAATAATTGCCCAAAAATAGTTGTTTTTCAGTTTTGAGTACAATAATCCAAAAGGAAAGAATATGAGAACTATAAGCCCAGAATATACATTTGTCATAGAAATATCGGATGGTATATAATCCGATTTTATAGCTGTAATAAAAGGCCAAATTAGTGAAGATAATGCATTTGGAGTAAAAGGCATATAGAGCGATTGCTCTGGCGAAACGCCTTGTCCTCGTGTTATTAAATCTTTATTTTCGAAAATGGAATAAAGATACCCCGCTGAAATCATTAAAGTAATAATTCCGCTAAAAATTAATATAAAAATAATTTTATAAAATCTTGAAGGATTATGCCATAATTTTTGTCTAATTATTTCATTTAGAAAATACAAAACAAGAATATAACCAAGTATTATAATTAATGATGGATACCCCCCCATTAACATTAAGCTTAAAAATAAAGATAACCCGAGTCCAAAGCGAAAATTTTCTGTTTCAATCAATTGAATAAAACTAGCCATAACCCATGGAATGTAGCTAGCGCCTATTATGTAGGTAAAATGCTGTGCATTGCCAATAAAAAAACCACATAATTGATAGCTCAAAGCAAAAATAATTGCAGGGTATTGTTGTAATTTAAGACATCGCAATAGGAAATAAAATCCAAATCCTGCTAAAATAATATGGAATAAAAACTCTAAATGTAAGTCATATAAGCTATATCCATTAATTCCAAGAATCCAAGTAAGCGGATACCAAAAGCCACTTTGTGGATCGGCATGAAATGGATATCCAAGGTAAATATATGGATTCCACCAAGGAGTTACATTATTAGAAATGGATTCTCCAATGAAATATCGAAAAGGAAAATATTGATCCATCATATCAAATTTCATCGTATATTGAAATAGGCTAACCTGCCATAAACAAATAATAGGGAATATTATTAGAATAAGAAATACCAATTGGCTCTTGTCTAATAAGTTGATTTTTTTATAAATTTTTGAGATCATTAAGCTAATTTAGCTAGTTGAATTATCTTTTTGATTTACGAGAAGCCCAATCTCTCATATTGAGGACAAATGTAAATTGATGCCCTATGCTTACCGCAGAAAGTTTTGAGAAAGAATATCCAAATTCATATTTTCTGCTATATATTCCAAATCCTAATGCGAGTCCAGGAATTCCTCTATAATTGGAGAAAGTTAACTCTTCTGCTTTTCTACAATCGTAGCTAAAACCTGCTTTAAAACCACTTCCAATAAAGAATTCTCCTGAAAAAACGATATGACTCATTACACTAGACATAAAACTATTTTCTGTGCCAATATAGGGATCAAATGCCCATATTTGAGTATTTAATGTATTGAGATAAGTGCTTGCATCTGATTTGAAAAGATTGTGTGCCATAATGGTATATCGAAATGGCAATTTGGACAAACGTTTGCTAAAAGCAAATTGTGCATCAAAGGGCATTGCCGTAGTTGAGCCTCCAGTGCTAATAAATTGATATCCCATATTTTTTAGCATGAAAGCTACCTGAATATTTCTTTCATCATCAGAATACAAAACAGATGCGTCAAATGCTATCCCTACATTATTTGCCAAATAATAATTGCCATAAGCAAGCTTGGCAGATGCGCCAAAATGATAATCTCCAAATTGTTTTTTTGTAGCTATATAAAATGAACTTTCTACAGGGGTAAATTTTTGGAGTACATTACCTTCTATGTCTACGCTTCTTTGTTCTGGATAAGCAATGAAATTTCCACCAAACATTAAAGGAACATCAAATTTGTTATTCCATGTTACGTAGCTAAAATTTGAATAAATAGTAGAAAAGTAGAAATTAGAAGAAGCTAAAATTCTTCCAAGCATATCCTCATTTAAGAGTGCAGGATTGGCACCTGCTAGTGATACGTCTGAATCATAAGAAGTTATAGCACATTTGTTTAAATATTGATGTCTTGAAGATTGTGGAATATTCAGAAAGCTAAAGTTTGATTCTCTTGAGAAATTTTGAGAATAACTAAAGCAAAATATTGAAAATAAAAAAAAGAAAAATATGAAATTTCTCAAAATATAGGTGATTTTTTCATTCTTAAAACATACAATATTAATAAAAATTGTACATTTCAATCTTTTTTTATTTTTTTTAGTTTATAAAATCCTTATTAAATCTACATTTTATTCTTTTTTAAGAATTTTTAACAAATTGATATTGTAAAAGGCATTACTTTTGTGTCGTTAAATTAACTATATATCAATTATTAAAAAATAAAATTATGAGTAAGAAAAGATTAATGTTAGTAGAAGATGATGTCAATTTGGGAAATTTGATTTTTGACAATCTTGAAATTAGTGATTATGAAGTAACTCTTTATAGAAATGGAGAAGAAGCTTGGAACAATTTTGAAAAAGGAAAATTCGATATGCTATTATTGGATATCATGATGCCCAAAAAAGATGGATTAAGCTTGGCTAAAGAGATTAGAAAAGTAGATTTATCCATTCCAATTATTTTCTTAACTGCAAAAAGCTTAAAGGAAGATAAAATACAAGGGTTCAACGTAGGTGCAGATGATTATTTGACCAAACCATTTGAAATGGAAGAGTTGACCGCAAGAATGGAAGCAATTTTTAGAAGAGCACAAAAAGGAATCAATGTAGATGGTGTTAAAGAGTTTAAATTAGGCAAATATCTATTTAATTTAAATAATAGAACCTTGACTGGAGGAAATGAAATTCATAAGTTGACTACAAAAGAAGCAGGCCTTTTGGAGCAATTGTGTATTCAACAGAATGAGATATTAACCCGAGAAATAGCGCTAAAAGCGGTATGGGGAAGTGATAACTACTTTACAGGTAGAAGTATGGACGTATATATCACTAAGATTAGAAAATATTTAAGTGGCGACCCTGCTATTGAAATTCAAAATATCCATGGTGAGGGATATAAATTAGTAATAAATTCATAACGTTTTGTTGTAATTTTTAAGTTTAGTTATTATGCTCCATTTTTATGGAGCATTTTTTTTTGACTATTTTTATATTGATTATCAATGCTTTTTTAGTACAATATTAAAATATTTTTAAAAATAATCGTGTTATTTAAAATAAAATGTTTACTTTTGCAATCCAATTTTTAAAACGATTAAATTTATATTATTGTGAAGCAGTTAAGTTATAGAACTCAATTTGTAAGTAAAAAAGCTCATAAGAAAGAGTGGTACATTATAAATGCAGAAAATCAGACAGTAGGTAGAATGGCTACTCAAATCGCTAGTATATTGAGTGGTAAGCACAAACCTTCTTATACGCCAAATGATGATGCAGGTGATTTTGTTATTGTAATCAATAGCAATAAATGCACATTTACAGGTAGAAAGTGGGATCAAAAAATCTACACTCGTCACACAGGATATCCAGGTGGACAAAGAATGATTGCAGCAAAAGATTTGAATGTGAAAAATCCAATTGCAATTATTGAAACAGCCGTAAAAGGTATGTTGCCTAAATCAAAATTAGGTAGAGCTATGTACAAAAAATTATTTGTATACGCAGGCGCTGAGCATCCACATGCTGCTCAAAAAGCATCAGAAATTAAAATTGAATCAAAATAATTATAATTTAAAATAATGGCAAAAACAAACAATATATCGGTAGGTAGAAGAAAAGCTTCCATAGCTAGAGTATATTTGAAAAAAGGCTCTGGAAATGTTTTGGTAAATGGAAAAGATTACAAAGCTTATTTTTCATTGAGTTTTATGCAAGATAGTTTGATGACTCCACTTAGAGTTTTGGAACAAGAAGGTCAGTATGACGTTTTTGTTAATGTTCAAGGTGGTGGTATCAAAGGTCAAACAGAAGCAGTAAGACTTGGATTGGCAAAAGCATTAGTTGTTGAAAATCCAGATAATAAACCAGCATTGAAAAAAGAAAGATTGATGACTCGTGATGCACGTGTTGTTGAGCGTAAGAAAACTGGTTTACGTAAAGCTCGTAAGAAAGAACAATATAGCAAACGTTAAGATTTTTTTTTATCTAAAATTATTAAAATTCAAAATAGAGATATAATGGCATCAATAGATCAAAAAGCAATGTTGGAAGCTGGAGTTCATTTTGGACACTTAAAAAAGAAGTGGAATCCAAAAATGCTTCCTTATATATTTGCAGAAAGAAAAGGAATACATGTAATAGACCTTAATAAAACTGCTGAAAAATTAGAACAAGCAGGACAAGCAATGAAGCATATTGCTAAAAGTGGCCGTCAAATATTATTTGTAGCTACAAAAAAACAAGCAAAAGATATCGTAAAAAATGCAGCGATGAGCTGTAATATGCCTTTCATTACAGAAAGATGGTTGGGTGGTATGATGACAAATTTTACTACAATCCGTAAATCTGTTAAGAAAATGCAAAGCATTGATAAAATGTTCAAAGACGGAACTGTAAATAATATTACAAAGAAAGAAAGATTAATGCTTTCTCGTCAAAAAGACAAATTAGAGATTGTTTTGGGTGGTATTGCTAATATGATGCGTCTACCTGCAGCGGTATATGTTGTAGATATTTCTCACGAAGATATTGCTATATTAGAGTCTAAAAGATTAGGTTTAACTACTTTTGGAATCGTAGATACAAACTCAGATCCAAATAAAATCAATTTTGCGATACCAGGTAATGATGATAGTTCAAAATCAATTGAATATATCACTAATTATTTAGTAGAGTGTACCAAAGAAGGATTGGCAGAAAAAGCAAATCACGTATCTGAAGAAGAAACTGAAGAAACAGAAGTAGTTGTAAAAAATTCTAAAAGAACAAAAGTTGTAGAAGAAGAAGCTACAGCAGCAGTTGAAACAGAAGAAGTAGCTACTGAAGAAGCTCCTTCTGAAGAATAATTTTTAAGAAAATAAATTAATAGAGAATAATTTAAATTAATCATGGCAGAAATTACAGCAGCAGACGTAAAAAAATTGAGAGATACCACAGGTGCGGGTATGATGGATTGTAAAAAAGCATTGACAGAATCTAATGGCGATTTTGATGCAGCGGTAGATTACCTTAGAAAAAAAGGTGCTAAAGTAGCAGAATTAAGAGCAGGAAGAGATGCTAATGAAGGAGTAGTTTATATTTTGACAACTCCAGATAATAAATTTGGAATTATGGTACAAGTGGGTTGTGAAACTGACTTCGTATCTAAGAATGAATCATTTGTTTCTTTTGCTAAATCAATTGCTGAATTAGCGTTGAACAACAAAATCAAAAATGTAGAAGATTTATTGGCTGCATCTTTGGATGGTGTTTCGGTTAAAGAAAGAATTGACGAAAAAGTAGGATCAATAGGAGAGAATATCTCTATCCAAAATTACACTTGTATAGAAGGTGAGTGTATAGCTACTTACAATCATAATTTCAGAGTAGGAGTAATGGTAGCATTGAACAAATCAGGTGATGAGAAATACAGTGCGGTAGGAAAAGATTTAGCTATGCAAATTGCAGCTATGAAGCCCGTAGCTGTAGATGAAACATCGGTAACAGCTGAGCAAAAAGAAAGAGAAATGGCTATCGCTAGAGAAAAAGCGTTGGCAGATGGCAAACCTGAAAATATGATTGAAAAAATTGCTGAAGGTGCTTTGAACAAATTCTACAAAGAATTTACTTTATTGAAACAAGATTATATCAAAGATCCTAAGAAATCAATTGCTCAATTATTGAAAGAAACAGATTCTGAATTAGTAGTTACTTCTTTTGTAAGATCTGAACTAGGTGCTAAATAATTCTAGTTTTTAAAGAAGATATTAAAGCCCAAATATTATGTTTGGGCTTTTTTTTTAGAATTAAATATTGACGATATGAATAAGTTTTTTTTAATTGGTTTTGGAATCGTATTGTTTCTAATCTATTCTTGTAAAGGTTCTTTAGCAGATAGACCTACAAATGAAATTTTAAGAGATACCGTTTTATTTCAAAATCCTACTACCATTTCGTTTCAAGATACTTTTTTGGAATTAGGAGAAGTAAACGAAGGTACAAAAGTTGATTTTAAATTTATTTTTACCAATACAGGCAAATTTCCTTTACTTTTGCATACAGTTAAACCTAGCTGTGGATGTACGGTTGCGGATTTTCCAAAATATCCAATTCCATCAGGTAAGACAGATACTATTAAAGGTTCATTCAATAGTGAAGGTAGAAAGGGAAGTCATGAAAAACATATAGAAGTGGTAAGTAATTCGGAACGAAAAGTAAATACATTAATTTTTAAAATAAAAGTAAATTAAATAATCATGAATACATTGACAATATTTTTGCAAGCAGCACAAGGTGGAATGGATATGTCTATCATTTTTTTAATGATGGGTATTTTTTTAGTAGTACAATTTGTAATTGTAGGTCCTAGACAAAAAAAGAAAGAAAAAGAGCAATTGGCTTTTATTGAAAATTTACCCATAGGTTCCAAAATGGTTACAGCAAGTGGAATTCACGGTAAGTTTTTGAGAATAGAAGACAATACGCTTATATTGGAAATTGATAATGGCGTAAAAATTAAGATTGAGAAAAATTATATCAATTTTGATTTGACTAAAGCTGTTAATGGATCTACAGAAGTAAAAAAATAAGATTTGGCTATTTTTATTGATTTTGAAGATGTAAATCATTTTCAAAAATTAGAAGCATTGTGTACCGATGAGTATTTTGTAAAAATATACGATTTTGTTCGGCTTTTATCAGATAAGAATTCGATATTAACTGTTAAAACATCAGGTTCTACAGGTGTTCCAAAAGAAATATATTTTACAATGAATCAAGCATTTGAGAGCGCTAAACTTTCAAATGCTTTTTTTAATTTAGACAATAGTTCCGTATTACTGTTACCTATGAATATTGATTTTGTAGGTGCAAAAATGCTAATAGTACGAGCATTTGTAGCTAAAGCAAAAATATGGATTGTAGCACCTAGCGCAAATGTGTTTGAAGATATTCCTTCAAATATTTTTTTTGATTTTATTGCCTTAACGCCCTATCAGTTATTATCATCTTTAGAGAAAAATCCATTATTTTTTCAAAATATAAAAAAGTGTTTGATAGGTGGAAGTGCTATTTCAAATGAATTATTACAAAAAATTAAAAATCTAACTACGGATTGTGTATTCTATGAAAGTTTTGGAATGTCCGAAACATTGAGTCATTTTGCTATTAAAACATTGAGGGATAATGCAGATGTTTTTAACATAATCGATGGATATCAAATAGAAGTATCTCCTGAAGGTCAATTGATTATCCAATGCCCATTTCTAGAAAATAAAGTTATTTCCAATGATATTGTTGAGTTTGTAGATGAGAAAACTTTTAAATTTCTTGGGCGCAAAGATAATGTAATCAATAGTGGAGGTATCAAGATTCATCCTGAATTGCTCGAAAATTCCTTGCAAGAAATTTTTCATTTCCCATTTTATTTTACCAAAGAATTTGATGAACGTTTTGGAGAAGTTTTAATTTTAGTAATTTTAAAATCTAATGAATTAAGTGATGTTGAGATTTTGGAAAAATGTAAAAAACTCATTGATAATAAGTATCATACTCCCAAAAAAATTAGAAGACTCGATCTATTTAAATATACCCAAAATGGTAAAATAAAAAGGCTGAATGATTAACTATTCATCTGAATGTTCTATCTCATCCAAAGAATCAGTTTCTTGGAAATTATCAAGGATTTTGAACATTTCTTTTGCTTTGTGATATACAATGGTATTCAATCGATTGCTCAAAATAATTACACAGCTGTTGTCTGATTCTCTTCGGTGAAATGCTGTTCTATAGCCATGCCACCATCCATTGTGATAAATGATTTTTTGTTTGTTTTGATCTTCTCTAAGTCTAAAGCCTAAACCATACTGACGAGAGGTATTATGCTCCAATACATGATTGCTAAAGGC
>CAZUUI010000023.1:12429-15107 GCA_964622955.1 uncultured Chitinophagaceae bacterium
GTACTTTTTTGTAGTAAAACATCGGGATATAATGCTCTGTCAAATAGAAACATATCATTGATGGTACTATAAGCGCCTTTATCGCCAAATACACCATCAAATTTATCATTTGGATAGATTTGATTATTATTATAAAGCCCAAAAGTTCTATTCTCCATACTCCAAATTTGATCTGGATAAGCAAAATAAGAGTTTTTCATACCTAGTGGATTGAAAATATTCTCTTTTACAAAATCTTGAAAAGATTTACCTGAAATTTTTTCTACTAAAAGACCCAAAAGTGCATAATTGGAATTGTTATATTTGAAACGAGCATTGGTAGAAAATTCTTTTGGCGCTCTAGCTTGACAAAGTGCATTAAAAGCATCCTGATTGGTATAATACATTACAGATTGAGGGTAATATTTTTTGTCCAAATAAATGTAATTTGGAATTCCGCTCCTGTGGCACAAAAGCTGACGTATAGTAACATCTTGATATGGAAAAGAAGGGAAATAAATACTAAAATAGTCATCAAGTCCTATCATATTTTGTTCAATCAAAAGCAAAGTAGCTACAGCAGTAATAGTTTTGGAAACTGATGCCAATTGAAATACCGAATTGTCTTGTAAGGGTTCGTTCAAAACAGGATTGGCAGAGCCAAATGAATTTTTATAAATAATTTGTCCATGTTGTGCCACGAGTACACAACCATTAAACATATTTTTGGAAGATAATTTTCTAAAAATTGAATCTATTTTATAATTTTTATATTCAAAATTTACTATCTTTTTTCGAGTGTTTTCGTTGTGATTAAGACGAAGTTTTTCCTCTATATAAAAAGCTTTACTTTTTATATTTGGGTGCAATAATTTTTTATTACTATTAAAGCTAGAGCTTAAATAACAAA
Organism: uncultured Chitinophagaceae bacterium; assembly: GCA_964622955.1. Lineage (GTDB taxonomy): Bacteria > Bacteroidota > Bacteroidia > Chitinophagales > JADJOU01 > CHPMRC01. The sequence goes on from CAZUUI010000023.1 coordinate 13,319, forward strand.
TTGTAGATAAGGCGAATATAAAAAATAACTTGTTTTTAAACATATAATATAAAGTATTAAAAAATGTGAAAATTTCACTTCACAAAGATAATCAAATTATGCTTGAGTTTTCAAACTTTTATCCACATGAAGTCGCGTTGTGTTTTGTTTTCTATTCAAATTTGATTTGAATTTGTTAGTTTTGCAAAAATACATTTTTTTGTAGAAATAAAGAAAAAAATATCATATCATACTAGCAAAATCATGAAAAATAAAAAAATTGTAATAATAGGAGGCGGAAACGTTGCTTATCATCTCATCAAAAGTATTACAGCTTCGGGACATAAACTTTTGCAAATATACAATCGCACACTTTCCAATATCCAAATGCATTCTTCAAATTCCAATGTAATTGGTAATATTGGCGAGTTGTCTCCTGATGGCGATATTTATATTGTGTGTGTAAAAGATGATGCTATTGAATCGATGGCTACTAAATTCAATCTGAAGGATAAATTAGTGGTTCATACTTCGGGAAATCGATCCAAAGAGTTGCTACAAGCCACTAGCGCAAATTATGGCATTTTTTATCCAATACAAACGTTTACAAAAAATGTACCGATTGATTTCAAAAATATTCCAATCGTAGTAGAGGGAAATAATCCTGAAAGTACGCAGTTAATCAAGGATTTTGCAAGTTCTATTTCCAATCATGTCTATGAATTGGACGAAACAAAAAGACAATATCTAAACATAGCGGGCGTTTTTGTCAATAATTTTACGAATGCTCTTTTTGCTTCAATGGATTCTTTTTTGAAAGCCAAAGATGTTGATTTTAAAATATTATTGCCACTCATCCAAAACACGGTGGATAAACTCAAACTGGATACGCCGCACAAAATGCAAACGGGACCTGCCGTTCGTAAAGATATGGATACTATTGCGCGTCAGCAAGATATGCTTACCGATTATCCCGATTTACATCAAATCTATCAGTTGATGACCGATATGATTTTAAAACAACATGCTTAGTATTTCTGTAGATTTTCTTAAATCTATACGAATTATAAATGGCATCGCCATTGCATGTGCACAAGGAATTCTCTGTCAAGTTTTTAATGTAGATATAGCTTTGGCTATAGGGATAACCTTTTTGATTACTGCAGTGGGATATCTTCAAAACAATCTTTTGGATTTTGAGCTAGATTCCTTATGGAAAAAACGGGGCAATCTTTTCTTAAATCAATATTTCAATTTTGCTCATTATGTTGTTCAAGTAGTTTTTTTAGTAGCTATTTTCAGTTCAATTTATTTTTTTTGGGAAGGAAAAAATATTCACGGCTATATGATCTTGATTAATGTTGCGCTTTTGTATTTATACAATTACTATTTGAAAAAAATAGCTTTGATCGGAAATCTGGCAGTAGCAATTTTATCTTCAAATGCCATTTTATATATCTTTTGGCTAGAGGGACACTTGAATAATGCCAATTACTTGTTTTTAGGATTTGTTTTTGTGCTTTCGCTCCTTCGGGAAATGATAAAAGACCTAGAAGACAAAGACGTAGATAAGCACTTTGGCTACAAAACCTTGCCCATTTTGCTGCCTTTGCAAGCGATGAAAGCAATTACAAGTTTCTTATCTTTTTTCATTTTATCCATCTTGTTATTTATGGAATTTCCATTGTGGGGAAAAGGATTGGTAAGTCTATTAATGCTCCTACAAATTGGATTTACCCTCAAAAATGATTTTTCACTAGCCAGCACCCTCCTAAAAGCAGTTTTTTTTATAGGGATAGTTACTTTGGGT
>CAZUUI010000024.1:0-14395 GCA_964622955.1 uncultured Chitinophagaceae bacterium
AAGTTTACTTTTTTTTGCGCTGCGCATCGCTCGTATTAAAAGTTTGAATTTATGAGTTTTTTGAAGAAGATTTGTTTGGTTAGTTTTGTACAAAATAGGCGTTCTTTTCTCGTTTCATTAGTACCTCGCTAGGCAAAAAAAGCAACCGCTCTGTATTCATACTCACTTATTCCTTTAAAACTTCTTCGTTTTTCCCCGAATTCGTTAATGCAAAGATATAACACTCCTACATTTTTTTTGAAAATTTTGAGTGAAAGTGGAAAATTTTGAGTGAACGTTAAAAAATATCCTAAAAATGAGCGTTTTTTAACATTACTTAACTTTTATCCTAAGAACATCATGCACTTCGGTAAAGAATAACAATAAATTATAAAGCTAAATTAATATTTAAAAACATTTAAAAAGTTATTTTCTACTTCACCTTATCCTTATTGTCATTGACAAAAGCGCCCCAGCCACTGTATTTTTTTCCAGTATCGAGGGTATTTCCGCCTTGAAAATGATGACACACCGCTACCGCAAGGGCATCGGTAGCATCAAGGGATTTGGGTAGGGTTTTCATATTACACAATTTCTGAAGCATAGAAGCCACTTGCTCTTTGGAAGCATTTCCATTGCCAGTAACCGATTGTTTTACTTTTTTGGGATAATATTCCACTACGGGAAGTCCTTTGGCCAAGCACGCTACCATTGCTACACCTTGCGCACGTCCTAGCTTGAGCATACTCTGTACATTTTCTCCATAAAAAGGACATTCTACCGCACATTCATCGGGCTTGTATTCCTCTATTAATGAAGAAATTCTCTCAAAAATTTTCTTTAATTTCAATTGATGATTTTCCAATTTATTGAGTCTGACTTCGCCCAAACAAACTAGAGAGAGTTGATTTCCTTTGACCTTCAAAATTCCATACCCCAAAAAGAGCGTTCCGGGATCTATCCCCAATATTATTTTTTCGGTCATTTAGATTATTTAGCGAATATTATACCTGAAAAAAGTCCCAAAATTAAGAGCTTTTGGATTGAATTCATTATTTTCGGCACCTTTGATATAGGTAATGGGCAACATATATCCCGCATTGACTCCCCACACAAAATTTTTGGTAATTTTTACACCTAAATTAAGCATAGGATTGATGGTAATGAATTGATAATTGACAAAAGCATTTTTATCGGTAGGAAAACTCATTCCTTTGACATTGTAGATATTATAGCCAGCTCTCACTTCGGGCGCTAGAAAAATAGCGGATTTTGACATAAGATCAAAACCCAGATTGATTCCCACCGTGTTCATTTCGGAAGAACTCATTTCTACCACTTGACCTGCAATAACGGTAGCATCGTCAGACATAAGATGAAACATCGTTTGTCCATAGAATCCAAAATAGAATTTACCTTTGATTACACGTTGGAGCGAAAGCATCCCAAACACTCCCGAACGATTTGAAGATGCATCGGCTGATGTAGATACCATTCTCCCATCCAATGCTATAGCCCAGCTCGATTCAATAGCATTGGGATCGGCTGCTTTAGGCTCTTCTTTGGTGGCGGTTGTTTTAGCACCTGATTTTGATGAAGTAGCGGTCTTGGATGACGTTTTTTTGGCGGCAGCTGCTTTGGCCGCTTCTTCTTGCTTCTTTTTTTCCTCTGCTACTTTAGACGCATTGGGTTTATAATATTTTGAGTTTGTCTTTGTTCTAGAATTTTGAGCATTCACGTTTATGACAAAACCTATAAAGAATAAAACAAGAATCCAATTTTTCATATCCTCAATTTAACATTAAAAAACACAAAAATATAACATACAAAAGCATTCTTTGTTTTTTTAACGAATTTTAATTTTTTTTAACGAATCAATGTTATCGTTCCTTTTAAGGTTTTAATTTTTTTATTCAAATATATAGCTTCCAAACTATATGTATAAATACCTGGTGGCGCAGGCTGTCCCAAATAGTTGCCATCCCATCCCTCAATTATTGCATTTGATGATTCAAATACTTTTTCGCCCCATCGATTGAAAATCTTTAATTTGGCAAATTTCACATTGAGTCCATACACTTTTAGCATATCATTATCTCCATCTCCATTTGGTGTAAAGGCATCTGGTACAAAAAGCTCATTATCTTCTTTAATTCTGATAGTAACTCTATCTGAAGTAGTACATTTTCCACTATTATACGTAACTTTTACATCATAAATCGTTGGTTGATAAGGCTTAGCAATAGTATTTTTACAAGAATTGCATGTTAAACCTAAATCTGGTGTCCAGAGAATCGTATTAATTCCTTGAGCATTTCCTTTTATCACATCAAAATCGATTATGACTTCATTTCCTAATTCAATAGTGGTATCTTTTGGAAAGGCACTGATAACAATATTTTCAGGATTTTTGATGAATGTTGTATCTCTTTTTAAACAATTATTTGCATCTTTTACTACTACTACATATTTACCTGAATCTAAATTTTTATAATTTTTTGAAAAAGAATAGTTTTTTCCTCCATCAATACTATATTGATAAGGCTCTCCTTGCCCTCCTATTCCTTGTAGTTTTATCTCACCATCAAACTTATTGAGACAAGGCAAATCTAACGTTTCTACTTTTGAAAAATCTATAGGTGGAGGATCTAAAAGATTATAACTAAATGTATCCACACAAGAATTGGCATCGGTAATAGTGAGCTTATAATTTCCTTTTGACAAACTAGCAATATCTTTTGTAGTAGCGCCATTGCTCCACAAGTAAGAGTATGTAGGAGTAGCGCCAGACGTAATGATTGTTATTCTACCCGTCAGTTCGCTATTACAAAGAGGATTGAAGAGACTGTCTTCAACTTTTATTTCCGAAGGCTGTGTAAGAGAATCTTGATATATAACCTCACACCCATTTTTATCGGTCAATTTAAGGGTATGAACTCCCGACTTCAGCTTTGAGATATGGCTTGTGGTTGGATTGGTTCCTGGGCTAGCCCATGCATACTGATAAGGCGACACGCCTCCCGTAGCCGATACCGAAATTTCACCTATTGGCTCTTCAAAACACAATAAATTGACTTTTGACAAGGTAGAAACTACAATTTTTGGAGGTTCGGTGAGCGAAATTTTACCTGTAGCTAAGCAACCTTTATCGTCTTGAACAGTCACATCATAAGAAATAGCTGATAAATTTTTTATAGTTGAATCCAATTGAAAAGATGTAGTTTGTACTTTGTATTGATAAGGAGTTTGGCCTCCTGAAGCGGTACAATAGATTTCCCCTTTTAGATCTTCAAAGCACAATAAATCTTTCTTTTTGAGGCTTACTCTCAAATTATTTGGTTCGTCTACAATAGAAACACTGGCAGTATCTTTACAATTATTAGCATCCGTTACGGTCAATTTGTAATTTCCTTGTGGTAAATTTGACAAATTTTGTGTAGAGGCTCCTGTACTCCACAAAAATACAAATGGAGTGGTTCCTTTATTGATAGACGTATTTATTACACCATTAGATTTTAAGCAATAAGAAGATACCACATTAAAAGAAATATCTGGTGCTGGCTTATCGGTTATTTCAATCGAATCAATCACAATGCAAGATTTGGCATCGGTAGCAGTAATGGTATATTTTCCAGCTTTAAGATTGGTTAAATCTTTTGTAATCGCCCCTGTATTCCATATATAATTCACTGGTTCAATCCCTCGAGTCATCACGGCAGTAATAGTCCCATTGGAATCGGAACAAACTACATTGGTACCAGAAAGAGCTAATGAAGGATTAATTGCAAAATTTACAGCTACGACAAATGTATCAAAACATCCATTGACATCCGTAACTTTTACGGTATAAATCCCTGTATCTAGGTCAACTATTTTTGAAGAAGTTGCGCCAGTGCTCCATATATAAGTAAAAGGAGCCGTTCCAGTATTTGGAATTACTCTTGCGTCAATAGAACCGTTCTTTTTGTTACAAACAGCATCTTCTTTGATAGGAGCCAATAATGGTCTTGAAACATCATCTACTACTACTGAAAATGTTTTTGTGCATAAATTGCCGTCCCGAACCGTAAGCAAATAGGTTCCTGCCATCAAATTTCTAATCGAATCAACTGTAACACCTGTACTCCAAGAATAAGTATAAGGTGGCGTTCCACCTGTTGGTATGGCTTTTATCCTTCCATTTGGATTTCCACAAAAAGATTTTGTAATATTATTAGTAACCGAAACATCTTGTGTTCTATTTAAAAATCCAGATACTGTATCTCTGCAACCATTGCTATCAATAACAATTAATCTATAATTTCCACTATCTAAATTAAATATTTGAGCCGTGGTAGCTCCTGTGCTCCAGCTATACGTAATTGGATTTTTTCCCCCCGAAACATTGCTGAGGATATATCCATTGTTCTGCCCACAAAATGGCTGTCCCAAAGTACCAAAAGTAACACTTGGTGAGGCCTGATTGACAATTGCAACCGAATTTGATAGCGTACACCCACTGGCATCGGTAACAGTAACCGTATAAGTGCCCGGATTCAAATTAAATACAGAATCCGAGACAGCGCCATTATTCCATAAAAACGTATAAGGCGCTTGACCACCAAGTGGCGTTGCTTTTATACTTCCATTGCTTGACTGACAAGCTGGATCTTTTTTGATTAGACTAATAGAGGACATTCCTGTAGTAGAAACCGATGCGATACTTGCAATTGAACAGTTATTACTATCAGTAACGGTAAGTGTATAATTTCCAGCAACTATATTTATCAAACTATCTTTTGTAACTCCTGTATTCCATAAAAATTTATAAGGTGATTGACCTCCCAAAACAGTAGCTTTTACTTTTCCATTTGCATTGGTACAAGTACTAGGGGTAGTATTAAAAGCAATGGATGGAACGCCTGTTTGAATAATAGTTGAAGAATCGTTAAGCAAACAGCCCGCGGCATCTGATATTGTAATTTTATACTTATTTGGGGCTAAATTCATAATTGAATCGATAGCTTGTCCTGTATTCCAGCTATAATTATATGGTTTTTTCCCTCCAGACGGAATACTTTTTATTTTCCCATTTAATAAATTACAATTTGGGTTTGTAATGCTAAAAACATTTGAAAGAGGCAATACGGGGGTCAATACGGTTGTATCAAGAGCAATACAACCTTTGGAATCTACAACTTTGAAGATAAATGTACCTCCATTAATTCCCGTCAAGTCTTTTGGACCTGAAACATTATTCCAGAAATATGTGAAAGGCTGGTTCATTCCCGAAACATTTGAAAGAATAGAGCCATTGTTTTGACCACAAGTAGCCAATATATTTGTATGAACAACTACTGGACCTGATGAATCCGTTACTATTCCCGAAGTAACAAAACTACAATTGAAAAAATCGGTAACGGTAAGAAAATACTGTCCACTTTTGATATTCGTTAAATTGGCAGTGGTATCGCCCGTATTCCAAAGATATTTAAACGGAGCTGCACCATTAAATACTGTAGTTATTATGCTTCCATTTGAATTGGAACATTTTGAACTAATTCTATTCAACGTAGCACTTACAGAAATAATTCTATTCACTTGAATGGTATCTATATAAGTACATAAATTACTGTCAATCACTGTTAAAATATATCGTCCAGAATCTAAATTTGACACAGAACTTCCACTATAAAGTCCATTCCAATTATAAATAAAGGGTGATTTTCCTTTGACCGTAACTGCCGCAACGGATCCATTATTCAAATTACAAGATGCTGGGGTTGACGACAAATTGCTAACGGGCTTATTAGTAGATGTAATTGAGGCAGAGTCTATAGCTGTACAACCTTTTGAGTCAGTAAGTGTTAAGTAATATTTTCCAGCATTAATACTCAAAAGCTGAGAACTAGTAGAACCATTACTCCAAGAATAAGAGAATGGAGCTGTTCCAAAAAATATGCTCGGAACTATTTTACCCGCTTTATTGTCACAAACCTCATTGGTTGGATTTAGAATTAGTGTAGGTTTTTTGAAAAACAATAAATTAATCGTAGTATCGGTAACACAACCGCCCGAATCGGTAACTGTTACCGAATAAGTTCCGCTAGATAGATTAGTCCGATTTGTGTCCGATGAAAAATCTTGCCAGACATAAGTGTATGGTGGTGTACCGTTTCGAGTATTGAGAACAATTGAACCAATTCCTTCAACACAATTTGAGTGAGTGACAACTGCATTCAACTTAACTTTTGGAATTCCACTTAAATTGATACTATCTTTTGTAGAACACCCAAATGGATCGGTAACTCTCAACACATACTTTCCATCAGGTCTATTATTTAATATTTTTTGCCCCAATCCAAAACTATTATTCCATATAATTGTATCGGTTCCTGCGGGCGCATTGATTAATGCTGTAATAGTCCCATTGGAGAGTCCACAGGTTGGTTCTATTTTTGTAAAACTAATTGTTGGTGCTTGCAATTCATTAATTCTAAAAGTATCAAATACCTTGCAATTATTTTTATCTGTAATAATTACAGAATATTTTCCTGTATCTAAATTAGATATAGAATTTGTGGTAGCACCCGTACTCCAAAGATATGTAGGCAAAAAAGTATTATCAATATTTAGCGAAATATTACCATTGTTCTTCCCACAATTTTCTTCTTTGACGGTAGCTATATGAGTTACTATAGGAATTTTATTTATCTCAAAATTAACCATTAGACTGCCTTTACATTTATTTGAGTCTAAAATCATTACATTATAACTTCCTACTTCTAGACCTTTTTTAAATAAAAAGGTGTCTATAATAACACCTGACTTCAAGAACCAATTGGTTTCTGTCTTACCAATAGCATTTAATACTCTTAAATAAACTCTTCCATTGTTTGAATCACAAGTAGTGTTAAAAACGGAATCAACTCCAACTAATAATTTATACAAAGGAGATACTATTGTATCATCTTCTACGGTACATCCATTAGCATCGGTTACTGTTACTACATAAGAGCCTTCGGCCAAAGAATCTATCGTTTGAACCGAATCTTTATTGTTCCATCTATAGGTATATGGAGGTGTTCCAAAGGAAGGATTGGCAGTAACAATAGCTGTTCCGGTATCACATCTTGACTTTGTAGCTGTAAATGTTACTTTGATATTCGTATTATTTTTCACACGAGTACTAGCAGTATCAGAACATCCTTTGGCGTCTATTACAATTACATCATAATAACCTGAACCCAAATTTTTGGCAGTATCAATTCTGTTTACATTGGTCCAAGTAGAAGTGACAGGAGCCATTCCCACTGTAGTAAATGACATTTTGAACGAAAATGGTGCTGTGCCTCCTGTAATTGTAGAAATAATTTTTCCATCGCTGAGCAAACAAGTATGATCAATTGAGTCTAAATCTAAGGTTGGCGGTCCAACATCATCCACAAAAAAAGTATCTTTAACCAAGCAATTATTTATATCTCTAATTTCTACTGTATAAGTACCTTTTTTTAATCCATTGCGTACTGCACTTGCAGTATTTACGCCATCAGACCAAGTGTAAATTAATGGAGTAGACCCAACAATATTTGAAAACAAAACAGACCCATTGTCCAAAAAACAAGTAGATTCTAATACGGTGTCGGTATATGTAGGTGCCGGTAGACGCAGGATATTAAAGGTATCAATGTCTTGACAACCAAAAGAATCCGTAACTGTAAGAAAATAAGTACCCGGCAATACATTTGAAATGCTTGAAGTAGTATCCGTATTGCTCCAGCTGTATTTATATGGTGTTTTGCCTCCTGCAACTGTAGTAGATACACCTCCGGTTAAAGAGCTACATTTGGCTTGATTAATGGTGCCCGTAGTTATAGGCTTTGATGAAGGCAATAACACAAAAGTATCCTTTTTGTTACAATTAAAAGAATCTCTATAAAATACAATATAAGTTCCAGGCGATAAATTTGCACGAGATTTATTGGTATCTAAATTGTTCCAAGTAAATGAAAAAGGAGGCGTTCCACTAATAATATTAGCAGTTAAACTTCCATTAGATAGTCCACAAGTTGGTTGATTTTTTGTATAACTGATATTTATTGCTGGATTTGAATTTAGAATAATGCTATCGGATTTTGTACAACCCAGAGAATCCGTAATTGTCACCTTATAAGTTCCTGAAGACAAATTACTTATAACGCTTGAACCAGGCCCTGTATTCCAATTATAGATAATAGTTCCTATACTATTTGTAACATTAGCTATAACCGATCCATTTGAATTGCCACAAGTGGCATCTATTTTTGACAGCTTTAATGATGGATTTGAAATGTTTTGAACTACCGTGTTCTTTTCATATACACAACCATTAGCATCGGTAACACTAACTGTATATGAAGATGCCGATAAATTAGAAATATTTTGAGTTGTTGCACCATTGCTCCATAAGAATGAAAATGGTGTAGCTCCAGTAAGTCCTACTATCTGAACCGAACCATTAGATTGAGTACATTTTGAATTGACAACATTTAAACTATAAACTGCTGGTATAGAAGAAGTAACAACTATAGTATCTTTTTTTGAACAAAGTTTTGAATCTGTGACTGTTACAAAATATGTGCCTGGAAGTAAATTACTTACATTTTGAGTAGTGGCGCCATTACTCCAAAGGAAATTAAATGGACTTGTACCTACAATATTACTCAAAGAGACACTACCATTGGCTTGATTGCAAGTAGATGCTGTAATGGATTTTGAAAAAGATACATTTACAGAATTTGAAATAGAAGTAGAATCTACTCGTATACATCCAAAATTATCGGTAATTGTAACTTTGTAAATACCTGCATTCAAGTTGGACAAATTCTGTGTTGTATCCCCAGTATTCCAAATATACTTATATGGCGATACACCTCCTGTAATTATTGCATTTACACTACCATTGGCACTAGCACAAGTAGCTTGTGTTGCTACAATATTTGAAGACACACCCGAACTACTCAATATAGATCCGGTCTTTGTATCTACACAACCTTTTGAATCAGTAATAGTAAGATTATAATTTCCTGGAGATAAATTAAAAATACTATCTACAGATTGTACACCATTACTCCAAGTATAACTAATCGGTGATACTCCACCTATTATTGTTGCTTTTATTTTACCATTATTATTCCCACAAATTGTATTAAAAGTATTTAATGTTAATTTTGGGGCTGGTGGTCCTGCAACTATAGTTATTGTTGTATCATAAACGCAATTTGCTCCGTTTCGAATTTTTAAATTAAATGTACCACTCGACAAACCAGTAAAAGTATCCGCGGTAACAAATGCACCTCCATTAAATGAAAATTGATAAGGTGGTGTAGCACCATTCATTACTACTTTTACTTTCCCATTTCCCAAGCCGCAAGAAGTTGTATCTGTTTTGATATTTACAATTTCATTTTTCACATTCGATACTACTACTTTTGTTGAGTCGGTAGTACTGCATCCTATATTTGTAGTGGCCGTAAAATAATATGTTTGATTGGTTTGCGTAATTGCTTTTGGATTTAATATACTAGTTGAACTTAAGGTTGGATTTGTAGCCCATGAAAAAGTATAGCTTCCCGTAGGCGTAATCAAAGCACCTAATTCTAATGTATCTCCTTTACATATTGTTTGCGAGGAAGGTCCCAAAAATAATACGGGCGAAGGCTGAATATTTATAATTATATTGGTATCAATAAAACTACAACCAGGATGATTGATTCTTAGCGCAATTGAATAAATAACAAATCCATTAGAAGTATTAGGTGTCAAAATAGGATTTAAAATTGTAGGATCAGATAAATCTATATTTGGAGTCCAAAAAGCTGAATAGTTTGGAGGTAAATTACTTGCGTACAATTGAACTGGCTTGCCAAAACAAACGGTGGTATCGTTGGAATTGTTAAAAACGGACATTCCCGTTGCAAAATCTTTGATATAGTATACAACTGAATCTGAATAGCTATTTCCTACTACTGTGAATTTAACTTTTACCGAATCACTATTCTCTACCAAATTATCTGCTAAAGCTGTTAAATTAAAATCAAATACTGTATCGCCAGCAGGTATGGTGAAAGAAGAAGCAGGTGCGGTATAGTCTGTTCCAATCAAGGCATTTCCAGAATAAGTAAGATTAACGACCAAAGGCACATTGTTCTTTTTTCTTTTAAACTTTACTACACCTGGATTGCAGCCTTCTATCGCATATAATGGATTAGATGTAAATCCTCCTGTAGAAGATTTTTCAATATCTAAAATAGGCTCTGAAGTAAAACTGCCTTCACCTATAAAAAGTCCAGAATCGTTTAACGAATCTGAAATATCAACAATTGCTATTTTGGCATGATATGTTCCAAAAGGAGTTACTGGAGATGAGGCCGTCATAACTTTTGTAAATCCATTATATGAAATTGTGGTAGATGCATTTGCATTATACAATGATGTAAATGGTGCATTAGGATGTAAACTTGTACAAGTAGCTGTTGAATTTGTGCCATCATTAATACTATTAACTGAAACAGGAACCGATGTGCTAGGAACAACCGCAATATTTTTATTTCCAACAATTCCTGGACCTGATAAAAATACTCCCATAATATCTCCAAATTGTGAGCAATTATTTGTCGTATACTCTTCCGATGCAAAAACATAATTCATTGAAAGGGTGTCTCCTTTAGGTACAAAATCAAACTCCAAACGACACAAATCACGTTGTAAAAAACCAGGTTTTATAGCTTGAATATCAGGATCTATTGTATTGATTAAATTAAAATTATTGGGAGACGAAGTAGAAGAACCATTAATGCCAATTTGAGTAGGAGAAAGGGTAATAGCCCTTCCAGTTGTTAACACAATTCCTCCTGTCAACCCGAGATTAATCGTACTATTGGTAAAAGTTGCATTGGCTATACCTGAACAGCTCATTGTAGGATTTGAAACTGTAATCCCTGAACCTATTATCCTTTGAATTAATTGAGTTGCAGATCTATTATCGGATAAAGTTATCTGAGCATAAGACTTTGTGCTTAAAAACAATACTAAAAAAGATAATAATTTGATTCCCTTCAAATTTTGAAATTAATACAACGTACAAATATAATAATAAAAAAGAAAAAACAAGAAAAATATTTTTATTTCTCCTCTAATTTTTTGTCGATTAAATCTTCAAGGATGATGGTATAATTTTCCAAGGTTTCATTAATAAGATACTCGGCCGATTTTAATGCGCCGTAATAATACAATTTTTGCTTCAAGGGTACTCGTTGGCTTTTATATTTTATATACAATACGTCCAAATTGGATTTTTTTCGCTCTCTATTTATCCATTCCAAGTCTTTGATTTCCAAAATATAAGAATCATCTTCAAATCTTATAAACATTGATGCAGTTACATAGCCATTTTTATCTATTTTATGATCGTGAAAATCTACCGAATCAATCAAACTACAAGGATATACAATAAAATATTCTAGAACAGAATCAGGCGAAGCCATTCTAAAATAAATATTAGAATCTAAATATTGCGAAGCTACTTTGGGGATATTTTCTAGCAAAAAATCTCTTTTATAGGTTTCTTCATTCATTCTAAACTGAAAAAAAATATGATTTTTCATAGAATCCATTGGCAAATCTATCTCGCCATCTTTGGATACAATCTCCTTAACTTGTGCCAAGGATACACTAGACGAATTTATAAAAAATAAAAGTAAAAAAAGTCTAACCATTTAATTGTTCGCTCGTCTTTCCAAATCGTCTTTCACGATGATTATATGCCAATACGCATTCAAATAGGTCTTCTTTCCTAAAATCGGGCCAGTATTTCTCCAAAAAGAAAAACTCGGCATACGCCAACTGCCATAAAAGAAAATTGCTAATACGCATTTCGTTTGAAGTACGGATAAGGATATCAGGATTGGGAAATGGAGCTGTGTGTAAATGTTCCGAAATTACCGATTCATCTATATCATTAATTTCCAAATTGCCATTTTTCACTTTGCTCGCAATACATTGTACAGCATGTGTAATTTCCATTTGCCCTCCATAATTGAGCGCTAATATTAGGGTAAGCGATTTATTGTTTTTTGTATCTTCTTTTGCTTGAAGAAGCGAGTGGTAGCTGGCTTCGGGCAATGCTTTGATATCGCCTATCGTCTCTAGTTTGATGTCATTCTTGTTGAGCTCTGGCGTCTCATTTTTGATGGCTTCTACTAGCAAACTCATCAAAAAATCAACTTCTTCTTTGGGTCGATTCCAATTTTCAGACGAAAAAGCATATAATGTAAGATACGAAATGCCTAATTCTCTACATCCTTTAATAGCTTCACGAACCGATTCTACTCCATTTTGATGACCAAACGTTCTGTTTTCGCCTTTTTCTTTTGCCCAACGTCCATTGCCATCCATGATTATAGCTACATGTTTTGGAATTATATGAAGAGATTCTTTTGAAAAAGACATTTTTTGAATTTAATTTGCAAATATAATAGATTATAAATCTTTTATAGATTTTTATTCCACAACAATTTCTCCTTCCAAATCAAACTCCGTAGCATCAATAATTTTCACCATTACAAAATCGCCCAAACGAAGATGGTTATCTGTTTGAATTACAACTTCATTATCTACTTCGGGACTATCAAATTCGGTACGACCATAGTATACGCCACTTTCCACTCTATCTAGCAATACTTTGAATGTTTTGCCTATTTTATTTTGGTTCAATTCAAAACTTACTGCCGATTGTACTTCCATCAATCGTTGCTGACGTTCTAATTTTTCATCTTCCGAATGCACATCTTCTAATTTATGCGCACTGGTATTTTCCTCGTGCGAATACATAAATACTCCCAATCTATCAAATTTCATTTCCTCAATAAATTCCATCAATTCGTTGAAATCTTCCTCAGTTTCAGTAGGGAATCCTGTGAGCATAGTTGTTCTTAGAGAAATGCCTGGTACTTTTTCTCGAATCGTATTGACCAAATCGATTGTTTGTTTTTTGGTAATATTTCGCTTCATATCCTTCAGCACTTTGTCCGAAATATGCTGTAAAGGAATATCCAAATACTTACAAATTTTAGGTTGGTCCCTTATTACATCCAATATTTCAAGCGGAAATTGTGATGGATATGCATAATGAAGACGAATCCACTCGATGCCTTCTACCTCACACAATGCATTGAGCAATTCATTCAAACTTCTTTTTTTATAAATGTCTAGCCCATAATATGTCAATTCTTGTGCTATCAACATCAATTCTTTCACGCCTTTTTTTGCCAGTAATTTGGCTTCATTTACCAAGCTCTCAATAGTCCTAGATTCGTGTAAACCTCGCATCAACGGAATGGCACAAAAACTACATTTTCTATTGCACCCTTCCGAAATTTTTAAATAAGCATAATGGGTATCTAAGCTCAAAACACGTTCTCCTATCAATTCTTTTTTATAATCAATATTGAATCGATTGAGCAATAACGGCAATTCCATTGTGCCAAAATAAGCGTCTACCTCTTTAATTTCTTCTTCCAAATTATCTTTATAGCGCTGTGAAAGACAACCCGTAACATATAATTTTTCAATCCATCCTTTTTTCTTTGCTTCTGCAAATTGAAGAATTGTATTGATACTTTCTTCTTTAGCTCTATCAATAAATCCGCATGTATTAATGATAACTGTATCAAAATCCTCTTGCTGACTTTCATGTACTACATCAATTCCACCATGCGACAACTGCCCCATCAAAACTTCACTATCCACAGTATTCTTGCTGCATCCAAGTGTAATTACATTTACTTTATTCTTTGACAATCCTTTGGTCTTCATTCCAATTATTTTTTGCAAAAGTAAAACGAATCCTAGAAATGAGAGATAATATATACACCTTTCACTTTCTTAGCGTATTTTTGTAAAAAAAATAACGATGCCACTACTTTTTGAAAATAAGAATGAAAATGAAATTCAATTAATGAAAGATTGGGCGCAAGTAAGAGCCTATACCGAAGATATTTTTGGAAAAAAACCTGATATCCAAGGATTTTTGTACTTGATAGGAATGAACGAATTAGGCCAAGTGCGAGAATTTGAGAAAGAAGAAAAACAAGATTTGATTCATATTGGTATGTGTAAAATTTTTGAAGGAGAATATTATGAATTTGAATCAACCGATGCTGAAGGCTGGCCACATTTCAAAGAATTGAAACCAATGCCTCCCATGTTTATCAAAATGCAAGAAACAACATTGAAACAAAAGATAGTTGCCTATTTTCAAAAGTATATTTTTGAATAAAGAATGAACTTTTTTTCACACGGAATGCTCGGAACTCACAGAAATTAATACAAAAAATAATTTTTTATAATTGTTTCATAATTTCACGGAACCAAAAAGCATACCTTTCTTCATTTTCGG